>JAHDVN010000043.1:11416-15918 GCA_023384635.1 Thermoanaerobaculia bacterium | reverse complement strand
GAAGCCCACCACCAGGAGGGCACCGCCGCCGCTCATCCGAGGCGCGCCTTGAGGGAGGCGAGCAGATTCAGGGCGGCGATGGGGGTGAGCCGCTCGAGATCGAGGTCGCGCACGATCCCGGCCACGAGCTGTTCCGGCGGCGTGAACAGCGGCAGCTGCTCGGGCTGGGTTGCGGCAGGCAGGCTCCCCTTCGCGAGCCGGGGCCTCCCGCTCGGGTCGTACTCCCCCGCCTCCAGGTTCGCGAGCACCTCGGCCGCACGGTCGATCACCTCCCGCGGCACCCCGGCGAGCCGCGCCACGTGGAGGCCGTACGACTTGTCGGCTGCCCCCGGCACGACCCGGCGCAGGAAGAGGATGCGCTCCTCCCACTCCTTGACCGCCATCGTCCGGTTGACGACCCGCGGCAGCAGGTCAGCGAGCTCCGTCAGCTCGTGGTAGTGGGTGGCGAAGAGGGTCAGCGGACGCCGCTCCTCGTGCAGGTGCTCCACGATCGCCCAGGCGAGCGAGAGCCCGTCGAAGGTCGCCGTGCCGCGCCCCACCTCGTCGAGAACCACGAGGCTGCGCGGCGTGGCGTGGCGCAGGATGTTCGCCGTCTCGATCATTTCGACCATGAAGGTCGACTCGCCCCGCGCCAGGTCGTCGCTCGCGCCGACGCGGGTGAAGATGCGGTCGACCAGCCCGATCTCCGCCTCCTTCGCCGGCACGAACGAGCCGGCCTGGGCGAGCAGCACGACGAGCGCGACCTGGCGCAGGTAGGTCGACTTGCCCCCCATGTTGGGGCCGGTCAGGAGGACGATCTGGGAGCTTCCGCCGTCGAGCTCGAGGTCGTTCGGCACGAAGCCGCCCGCCACCGAGCGCTCCACCACCGGGTGGCGCCCCTCCGCGATGCGGATCGACGGGGGACCGGTGTGGAGGCGCGGCCGGACGTAGCCGGCCCGCGCTGCGACCTCCGCCCATCCCGCGAGAACGTCGAGGCGTGCCAGCGCGCGCCCGAGTCGGGCGAGGGGCTCGGCCGCCGCGGCCACCCGGCTCCGCAGGGCCTCGAAGTGCTCCCGCTCCAGGGCCACCCGCCGCTCCTCGGCCCCCAGGATCCGGGCCTCCAGGTCCTTGATCTCGGGGGTCACGTAGCGCTCGGCGTTCACCAGCGTCTGCTTGCGCACGTAGTCGGCGGGGACCAGATGCTGGTTTGCCTTGGTGACCTCGATGTAGTAGCCGAAGACCTGGTTGTAGCGGATCTTGAGCGAGGGGATGCCGCTGCGCTGCCGCTCGCTCGCCTCCAGGGCGAGGATGTGGCGCTTGCTGTCGGCGGCCAGCGAGCGGAGGGAGTCCAGCTCGGCGTCGAGGCCCTCGGCGATCACCGGCCCGTCCTCCGGCGACGGGGCGGGGCGCTCGACGAGCCACCGGTCGAGCTCGGCCGCGAGGGCGGGGAGCGCGTCGTCGCGACAGAGGGAGTCGAGGGCGGGCGAAGCCATCCGGTCGAGCTCCGCGAAGAGCGCGGGCACGACGCCGAGCGAGTCGCGAATCGCCGCCGCCTCGCGCGGGGTGAGCGCCCCGACGGCGGCGCGTCCCGCGAGGCGCTGCAGGTCGGCGAGCTCGCGGAGGCGCGCCCGGAGGGCGCCGCGTCCCCCCGCCTGGGCGACGAGCCGCTCGACCGCCTCGTGGCGGGCCTCGATGGCGGCGAGGTCGCCGAGCGGCCGGACGAGCCAGTCGCGAAGGGTGCGGGCGCCGGCGGGCGTGGCGGTCTCGTCGACCACCGAGAGGAGGGTCGCCCCCCGGCCCCCGTCGCGCGCGCTGCGCAGCACCTCCAGGTTGGCGAGGGTGGTGGCGTCGAGCTGGAGGGCGTCGCCGCTCTCGCGCACCGTGACCGAGCGGATGTGCGCGAGGCGGCTGCGCCGCATCCGCTGCGCGTAGGCGAGCGCTGCCGCCACCGCGACCGCCGCCGGCTCGCCCTCGTCGAGGCCGAAAGCCCGGAGCGAGGCGACGCCGAAGTGGTCGCGGAGCCGCGCCGCCGACTCCGCCGGGGAGGGCCAGTCGGCCGCATCCACGCCGGTGATCCGGAGGCCTTCGCGGGCGGCGCGAGCCGCGAGGTCGTCGGGGAGGGGTTGCGGGGGCAGGAGCAGCTCGCGAGGTCGGGTGAGGTCGAGATCCGAGCGGGCCTCCTCGGGCGAGGCCCACCGCCGGAAGAAGAGCTCGCCGGTCGAGACCTCCAGGAAGGCCCCGGCCCCGCGCCCTCCACACCACGCGACGGCGGCGAGGTAGGAGCTCTCCCGGCCGTCGAGCAGCGCGGTCTCGGTGAGGGTGCCCGGCGTGAGGATGCGCGTCACCTCGCGGCGCACCAACCCCTTGGCCTGGGCCGGGTCCTCCATCTGGTCGCAGACCGCCACCTTCTCGCCGAGGCGCAGCAGGCGGGCGACGTACCCCTCCAGCGCGTGGTGGGGCACGCCGCACATCGGCGCCTCGTTGGCGGTGCCGCGCTGCCGCGCGGTCAGCGTGAGCTCGAGCAGGGCCGCGGCGCGCACCGCGTCGTCGAAGAAGAGCTCGTAGAAGTCGCCCATCCGGTAGAAGAGGAGGGCATCCGCATGCTCGGCCTTGAGCTCCAGGTAGTGGCGCAGCATCGGCGTGAGCTCGGCGGGACCAGGCATCGGCCGGCCAGTATAGCCCCGCGTAGAATGCCGCCCGTGGCCGCCGAACCCCGCCTCTCCGCTCCCCTGCTCGTCCTCGACGCCGGCGCTCCCCGTCCGAGCGCGGCGGTCGCCCTGGCCGGCGAGCTGCTCGGCGAGGCGAGCGCCCCGGGCGGGCCGTCGGCGCCGCCGCCGGTCGCCCTCGCCGCTCGCGCCCTGGAGGCGGCGTCCCTCGCGCCGCGCGACCTCGGCGGCGTCGTGGCGGTGCGCGGCCCCGGGAGCTTCACCGGCCTGCGGCTCGGCCTCGCCACGGCCTGGGCCCTCCACGCGGCGCTCGGGATCCCGGCGGCGGCGATCACCACCTTCGAGGCGCTGGCCCTCCAGGCCTCTCCCGGAGAGAGGCCCTTGCTCGCCCTCGTCGACGCGCTGCGCGGAGAGTGGTTTGCCCAGCTCCTGCCGGCAGAGGCGACCGAGCGACCGCTCTCTCCGCCCGCGCGGCTGCCGGCCTCCGCGCTGAGCGGACTGGGCGCGCGCACCGCGATCGGCTTCGCTCTCGAGCCGCTGGCCCTCTCGCTCCCCGGGGTCCGGCTCCTGTCGGCAGGCCCGCTCGCTCCGGCGGCCGCGCGGGCCCTGAGCCTGGAGCCCCGGCCGGCCTCGGAGCCGGGGCTCCTGCTGCAGCCGCTCTACCTGCGGGCGCCGACCCCCGAGACCCGGCTCGGCCCCGATGGCGCGGCCAGCTGAGACCCCTCCCCGGGAAGGCGGTGCGCGGGATCTGCCGGAGCTCGTGCGCCTCGAAGCGCTCGCCTTCGCCACCCCCTGGGACGCGGTCCAGCTGGCCGCCCTGCTCGCCCTGCCCTCCACCCGCGCCTGGCTCCTCGCCGCCGGGGAGGTTCCCCGTCCCCGCGCCTCGGCGCTCTTCCAGGTCGTGGAGGAAGAGGCGGAGCTGCTGCGCGTCGCCGTCGAGCCGGAGTTCCGCCAGCGGGGCCTCGCGCGGCGGCTCCTCGAAGCGGCCCTTCTCGCTCTGGCGCAGGAAGGGGTGCGCCGGGTCTTCCTGGAGGTCGCGGCGGGGAACGCCGCCGCCCTGGCGCTGTATCGCCGCCTGGGCTTCTTCCTCCAGGGGCGGAGGCGGGCCTACTACCCCGCCGGCGAGGACGCGCTCCTCCTCGCGCGGGAGCTCGCGGACCCTGGAACGGGCCGCGACCGGGTGCTATCCTGAAACCGGCCGCACCGCCGCGCGGATCGTCGCGCGGCGGCAGCGCGGCGGAACCCGTTCATCGGCGAGGAGACGAGAGATCATGCCCAACCTGGAAGCCCTGAGGAACGAGCTCATGGCGCAGAGCGAGGAGTTCCGAGGTCTGGTCGAAGAGCACCGCCGGTGCGAGGCCCAGCTGCAGGAGCTTCATGCCAAGAGCCTGCTCTCCCAGGAGGACGAGATCCAGGAGAAGCAGATCAAGGTGCACAAGCTCGCCCTCAAGGACCGGATGGAGCTGCTCCTGCGGGAGCACCGCACCGGCCGCGCCGGGGCCTGAGCCGCGCCCCCGTCCGCCCCCGTCCCCGTCGCATGAGCTTCGCCCGGGAGTCCATCCCCTTCGTCCTTCCCTTCGCGCTCGCCGCCCTCGTGGCGGCGGTGGCGGGTGCCCGCGGCTGGGCCGTCGCGGCGGCCGTGGTCGGGTTGCTCGTCCTGCTTTTCTTCCGCGACCCGAAGCGGGCCTACGCCGGTCCGGCCGAGACGCTGGTGGCCCCCGCCGACGGGCTCGTGACCGCGGTCGACGAGATCGCCGCCCCGGACGCCGGTCCGGGTACCTTCCGCCGGGTCGTGATCTTCCTCTCCGTCTTCGACGTCCACGTGCAGCGGGTGCCCGCCGACGCGGCGGTCGTCTC
>JAHDVN010000043.1:0-11406 GCA_023384635.1 Thermoanaerobaculia bacterium | reverse complement strand
TCCTCCACCTTCCGCCCCGGCCGCAAGGTCCCCGCCTTCCGTCCGAACGCCGACGACCTGAACGCCGGCCACCTCTCGGTGCTGGAGCTCCCGGGAGGGGATCGGATCGCCGTGCGCCAGGTCGCCGGTCTGCTCGCGCGGCGCGTCGTCTGCTACCTGCGGCCCGGGGAGCGGCGGCAGCGGGGCGAGCGGCTGGGGGTCATCAAGTTCGGTTCGCGAGTCGACTTGCTGGTGCCGCCGGAGTACCGGATCCTCGTGGCGAAGGGGGACCGGGTCCGCAACGGCGAGACGCCCGTGGCAGCGCCCCCGGCGCGCTGAGCCGCGTCCGAGCCACCGCGCCGCCGCCACGCCATGACCCGCGTCGCCATCGTCCACCCCACGACCCTGCTCGGCAAGGAGCTCCGGGAGGCGCTCGGTCGGCGCCCGGATCTCGGGCTCGAGATCCGCCTCCTCTCGGCCCACGAGGAGGAGATCGGCACCGTCACCGAAGTTGCCGGGAGCGCCGCCTTCGTCGACCGCTTCGACCCCGATCTCCTCGGCGACGAGGCGGTCGTCTTCTTCTGTGGCGAGATCGAGCGGGACCGGCCGCGGGTGGCGTCGTTGCCGCCGGCGCCCCGCGCGGTCCGGCCCTCGCGCGGCGCCGGCGCCGGCGACGGGCGGATCGAGGTGGCCGGGAGCGAGGCCGACGCGCCGACCTCGGGGGCGGTCGTGAGCCCGCACGCCGCGGTGGTCGGCCTCGTCCACCTGCTGCGCGCGCTGGCGCCGCTCGGCCCTCGCGAGGCCCTCGTCACGGCGATCCAGCCCGCGTCGCAGTTCGGCGAGGTGGGGATCGAGGAGCTCTTCGGGGAGACGCGCGGCATCCTCGCCTTCTCCGGCGAGCGCAAGCACCCGGTCTTCGGGCGCCAGCTCGCCTTCAACCTCCTGCCGGCAGCCGAAGACGACGGCGTGGGGCTGAGCGGTCAGGTCGCCGCCGCGCTCGGCGCCATGGAACCGGTCTGCCGCGTGCGCCTCCTCCAGGGGAGTGCCTTCCACGGCGTGGCGCTGAGCGTCGAGCTGCGCTTCTCGAAGCCCGTCGCCGCGCGCGAGGTGGCGAGCCGCCTGGCGGCCGATCCGGCGGTCGAGACGGTCCGGGCCGCGAAGCGGCTCGGACCGATCGACGCCGCGACCAGCGACAGGATTCTCGTCGGGGAGGTCCGGGCCGACGCCGAGGGCCGGGTCTGGCTCTGGGCGGTGCTCGACAATCTGACGGTGGGGGGAGTCCTCAACGGCATCGCGCTCGCCGAGCGACGCTTCGGCAGCGCGGCCTGAGCGCCTGCGGCGCGAGCGCGCCCGCACCGGTTGGTATAGTCCCGCGTTGCGGTGCGCGCCGCGTGCCGCCTTCTTCCCGAGGAGCGCGATGAGCCCGAGCGAGAGCCAGGAGCAGCAGACGCCGCACCGCGTCGCCATCGTCGGATCCGGTCCTGCCGGCCTCACGGCGGCTCTCTACGCGGCCCGGGCGGGGCTCGCGCCGCTGGTCCTGGAGGGCACGCAGCCCGGCGGGCAACTGACCATCACCACCGAGGTCGAGAACTACCCGGGCTTTCCGGAAGGGATCCTCGGTCCGGAGCTGGTCGAGAAGATGCGCGAGCAGGCGCGCCGCTTCGGTGCCGTCGTGCGTTTCGAGACGGTCGCCTCCGTCGAGCTCGCGGCGCGCCCCTTCGTGCTGCGCACCGACGAGGCGAGCTACGCGGCCGACACCCTCGTCGTCGCCACCGGAGCGAGCGCCAAGCTCCTCGGGCTCCCCTCCGAGCAGGAGCTCATGGGCTACGGCGTCTCCGCGTGCGCCACCTGCGACGGCTTCTTCTTCCGCGACAAGGAGATCGCGGTCGTGGGCGGCGGCGACACGGCAATGGAGGAGGCCCTCTACCTCACGCGCTTCGCCAGCAAGGTCACGGTGGTGCACCGGCGCGACGAGCTGCGCGCCTCGAAGATCATGCAGGAGCGGGCGTTCGCCCACCCGAAGATCGCCTTCGCGTGGAGTCAGCAGGTGCTCGAGGTGCTCGGCAGCCGCGACGCCGGGGTGCACGGGCTGCGACTGCGCCACGCAGCGAGCGGCGAGGAGTCGGAGCTGCCGGTGCAGGGCCTCTTCCTGGCCATCGGTCACCAGCCGAACACCGCGCTCTTCCGCGGCCTGCTCGACATGGACGCGGTCGGCTACTTGCGGGTCGCCGAACCCTCTACCCGCACCAACGTCGAGGGCGTCTTCGCCTGCGGCGACGTCATCGACCCGCACTACCGGCAGGCCGTCACCGCCGCCGGCAGCGGCTGCAAGGCGGCGATCGACGCGGAGCGCTTCCTCGAGGCCCAGGAGGCGGGCTGAGACCACGCGGGCACCAGGGGTCAACGCGCGGGGCCGGATCGTCGTAGAGTCGGCCGGCGGGCGCCCCTCGCGCCGGCGTCCGGAACAGGAGGTAGATCCATGCGCCGAACCCTTCTCCGCTCCGCTCTGGCGGGTCTCTTCGCCTGCGCGCTCGCCGCGGCGCCTCTCGCGGCCCAGGAGGCCGCCGGGGTGGTTGGCGACGAGCCGATCCTCCTCTCCCAGAGCTTCTCGATCGGCAACGCGACCTGGGTGAGCCTCGAGCTCTCGGTGGGCGACCTGAAGGTGCAGGCCTCCGACGGCAGCGACTTCGAGGTCGACCTCGAGATCGAGTGCACCCCCAAGAGCGAGGACTGCAGCCGTCTCGCCAAGGCGCTGAAGATCGACTCGCGCCGCCGCGGCGACCGCCTGGAGGTCCAGCTCAAGGGCCCGTCCCGCGCCCTCCGCAGCTCGATCCGGCTCAAGGGGACGGTGCTCGCGCCCCGCCACCTGCCGCTCTCGATCGACCTCGGCGTCGGCGACCTGGAGGTCAGCGGCTTCACGCACGACCTCCGGCTGGAGGTCGGTGTGGGCAACATCCAGGCGCGTCTCCCCGAGTCGGCGGTGCGGGTCGTCGACATCGACACCAACGTGGGGGATGCGGTCCTCAGCCTGCCGAGCGGCCGGATCGAGGGGACCGGCTTCGTCGGCAAGGGGCTGAAGTGGACGAGCGGCCGCGGCAGCTCGGCCATCGAGCTCGACGTCAACGTCGGCAACGTCGAGCTCGTCCTCTACTGAGGTTCGCGAGGCTTCAGGCGGCGACCGCCCGATCCTCCACGATCTCGCCGTCGGCGATGCGCACCACCCGCCGCGTGCGCGCCGCCACCGCCATGTCGTGGGTGATCACGAGCATCGTCCGGCCCTGCTCGCCGAGCTCCTCGAAGAGGTGCAGCACGTCCTTGCCCGAGGCCGAGTCGAGGTTGCCGGTCGGCTCGTCGGCGAGCACCAGCGTCGGGTCGCAGGCGAGCGCGCGCGCGATCGCGACGCGCTGCATCTGACCGCCGGAGAGCTCGGTCGGGCGGTGGCGCATCCGGTCGGAAAGGCCGACCTGCGCGAAAAGCTGCTCGACCCGCTCCTGGCGCTCGCGCCGGGGGACCCCCTTGAACAGGAGCGGCAGCTCCACGTTCTCCCACGCCGTGATCTGCGGCAGCAGGTTGAAGCTCTGGAAGACGAAGCCCACCCGGCGGTTGCGGATCTCGGCCAGGCGGTCGGGGCCGAGCCCCTCGACCTCCTCGCCGAGCAGCCGGTAGCTGCCCCCACTCGGCGTGTCGAGACAGCCGATCAGGTTGAGCAGCGTCGACTTGCCCGAGCCCGAAGGGCCGACGATGGCGACGAAGTCGCCGGCGCCGACCGTGAGGTCGATCCCCTTGAGGGCCTCGACCTGCACCGCGCCCGTGTCGTAGACCTTGCGCACCCCGCGCATCGCGATCACGGGGGCGTCGGGCTCCGCGTGCCGCTTGCCGTTCCTGCCGTTGAAGAGGGCCATCGCTCGCCTCACTCGTAGCGCAGCGCCGCGGCAGGTTGGATCGCCACCGCGCGCCGGGATGGGAAGTAGCCGGCGAGGAAGCCGATCGCCCCCAGGAGGACGACCACCGTGACCGCCACGCCGAAGGAGAAGGTCGGGGCGCCGAGCAGTTCGAGCGCCTCGCTGCTGGTCTGCGTCTGCGCCCAGGCGAGGGCGGAGACCAGCGCGACGCCGGCTCCGATCCCGATCGCCCCGCCCAGGGCGGTGATCGCCAGCGACTCGACCACCAGCGGGCCGAGAACGTAGGAGCGACGGGCGCCCAGGGCCATCTGTACACCGATCTCGCGGGTGCGGTGGCGCACCACCGCGTACATGATGTTCGCGACCCCGATGCCCCCGATGAGGAGGGTCAGGGCGCCGATCAGGCCGAGGAAGATCTCGATCCCGAGGGCCATGTTGCGGGTGACCCGCTGCGTCTCGACGGTGTCCCAGATCTGGAGGGTGCGCCGATCCTCGGGATCGAACCGGTAGCGGGCGCCGAGCACCTCGTAGAGCCGCCACTTGAGGACCGGCGTGAGCTCGGGGGTGCGGGCGCGCACCACGAGATCCGAGACGTAGCGGCGTCCGTAGAGGGTGCGGAAGGTGGAGAGCGGGATCAGGACGTGATCCTGATCCATGCCGCTGTAGTTCCCCATCTGGATCTTGCGCGTCATCACCCCGATCACGGTGAAGGGGACCTGGTTGACGAGCACCGTCTCGCCGACCGCGTCTGCGCTCCCGAAGAGCTCGTCCTTCGTCCGGTTGCCGAGGAAGGCGACGCGCCGCTTCTCTCGCTCGTCGATCTCGTTGAGGAAGCGGCCCCCGGCCTGCGGGATCTGGTTGCGCAGGTCGCCGTAGGTCGGCTCCACCCCCTTGATCGTCTTGGAGAGGGTGCGCCGGCCCCGGGAGACGTTGTTCCCCCAGCGGATCATCTCGGCGGACGCGGACTCGAGCTCGGCGACGCTCGCCCGCACCAGGTCGAGATCCTCGGGCCGGAACCGGAGGCTCCGTCCCTGGGGGAAGCCCGCGAACGACTTGGAGGTCGATCCGGGCCAGACCACGACGATGCCCTCGCCCATGCCGCGGCTGCCGCGCGAGAAGTTCCGCTTGAGCCCCTCGCCGAAGGAGAGCAGGAGCACGATCGCGAGAGTCCCCCAGGCGATGGCCGCGACGGTCATGGCCATCCGCTTGCCCTGGGTGCGGGCGGTGCGGCGAAAGAGGTGGGAAACCAGGCCGAGGCGCAACATCCGTCACATCCTCAGCGCTTCCACGGGAGAGAGCCGGGCCGCGGCGCGCGCCGGGAAGAAGCCCGCGGTGAGGCCCACGGCACCCAGCACGAGCGTGGTCACCGCGGCCACCTGGCCCGAGATCCTCGGCGTGCCGACGTACTCGACCAGTCCCAGCGCCGGGAAGCCGGCGCAGATCGCCCACGAGAGCAGGAAGCCCGCCGCGCCGCCGAGGACCGTCAGGAACAGCGTCTCGACGAGAAACTGGCCGAGGACGAAGCGCGGCTTCGCCCCGAGCGCCATCTTGACCCCGATCTCCTTGGTCCGCTCCTCCACCGCCACGTGCATGATGTTGGAGACCCCGATCCCCCCGACCACGAGCGTGAGGGCGCCGACCACGCCGAGGAAGAGCCGGAAGGCGACGAAGAACGTGCCGAGGAACTTGAGACCCTCGGTGGTGTCCCAGACCTGGATCGCCTCCTCGTCCGCGGGGTCGAACCGGTGGCGGCGGGCGGCGGTCTCCAGGACCTTCCGTTTGGCGGTGGGCACGAGGGAGACGTCGGCGGCCTGGTAGATGAAGAGATCCACGTACTCGGCGCCGTAGAGCGCCCGGAAGGTCGGGGCCGGGATCGTCGCCCGGTCCTTGTCCCGGCCGCTGTAAGAGGAGTCCTGGTCCTTCTTCTGCATGACCCCGATCACCAGGAAGGGCACGCCGTCGAGGCGCACGAGCTGCCCCACGGGCTCGGCCCCGCCGGCGAAGAGGTCCTCCGCCAACTGGTCGCCGAGGAAGATGACCCGCCGGCGCTCGCCGAGGTCGGCCGCGTTGAAGAAGCGTCCGCCGGCCCGCGGGATGAGGTTGCGCATCTCCCCGAACTCGGCGTTCGTGCCCGCCAGATCCACGGCGAGCGACTTGCCGTTCCAGGAGATCCGCGCGCCGCGCCGGCTGTGCTCCTCGCTGAGCCGTGCGATCTCGGGGACCTCGCCGCGCAGCCGCTCCACGTCCTCCGAGGTCATGCGGATCGCGCGGCCGCGCGGCATTCCCTGCCAGGGCAGGGTGGTGCGCATCGGCCAGTTGATCACGATCGCGTCGCCCAGGCCCTTCTGGCTGACCAGGACCCGCTGCTGCAGACCCTCTCCGAAGGCGAGGAGGAGCGTCACGGCTGCCGTGCCCCAGACCAGCCCGAAGACGGTGAGGAAGAGGCGCAGGCGCTGCGACCTCGCATCCCGCAGGAACTGGACGAAGAGGTTGCGGAGCACGGCGGCCTCACTCGATCTTCTTCGGGGGCCGCTGGACCACCGCGTCGCCTTCGGCGAGCCCGGCGACGACCTCGAGGTTGAGACCGTCGGAGAGGCCGACCTCGATCTCCTTGCGCACCGGCTCGGTTCCCGGCTCGGAGCCGGGGACCTCGACGAAAGCGCGACCTTCCTCGAGGGTGACGAGCCGCTCGGCGAGCAGGAGCACGTCGCCCTTCTCCTGGATGACGATGTCCGCGTTGGCCGAGTAGCCGGCGCGCAGTGGAGCCCCGCCGTCGCCCGCGAGCGCGAGCTCGACGTCGAACACGGTCGCCCCCTCCTTCTCGCGCGCCTTGGGGGCGATCCGCGAGAGCCTCGCCGGCACCTCGCTCCCCGGCAGGGCGCCGATCTGGATGCGCGCCGGCATCCCGACGCGCAGCTTGCCCACGTCGATCTCGTCCACCGTGCCCTGGAATTCGAGGGTGCCCATGTCGGCGATGGTCATCAGGACCGTCCCCTCCTGGAAGGTGGTGAGCGGGACCACCGGGTCGCCGGGGTTGACCCTCCGCTCGAGCACCGTGCCCGCCGCCGAAGCCCGGATGACCGAGTCCACTCCCCCCTTGGCGCGGCGGATCCGCCCCTCCTTGAGCAGCGCGAGGCGGTCGCGCTCCTGCTCCAGCGTGATGCGGGCCCGGTCGAACTCCTTCTCGTGCGAGTCGAACTGGTCACGCGCCAGGATGCCGTCGCTCCACAGGCTCCGGCTCCGGCCGAGGTCGGTCTCGGCCTTCTCGTAGGTGACGACGGCGAGCTCGACCCGGCGCTCCGCTTCGGCGAGCTCGAGCGGCGTGGGGTCGGGGCTGATCGTGAACAGCGGCTGACCGACCTCCACGCGGTCGCCCACCTCGACGAAGCAGGTGCCCACGATGCCGGAGATCTGCGACTTCACGTGGACCTCCTGGTCGGGCACCACCTGGCCCACCGCGAGCGCCTTCTCGACGATCGAGCCGCGCGCCACGCGGACGGTGGTCAGGCCGTCCGTCTTGGCGCCGGCGCCCCTGCTGTAGAGGAAGAGCCCGGCGCCTGCGGCGCCGAGCGCGAGAGCGGTGACAACGTACTTCATCGGTCGGCTCATGCGTCGTCTCCTCGTCCGATCCGGGTCATGCCTCTCTCTACGAAGTCACTCCGCTGGAGTTTCGCGGCACCTCGATCGGACCCCGGCGGGCGCGGGTCACCCGCGCCGCGTGGGCGAGCTCGGGAACGAAGAGAACGGGTCGAGTCCGGCCTCGCCCGGCGCCGGATCAGCGCGGCGAGGCGGGGGCGGGAAGGCTCTCGCCGAGGCTCCGGGCGAGGCGCTCGACCCGCGGATTCGCCGGGTCGAGCTTGGCGGCCTTGCGCATGAAGCGCCTCGCGTCGCGCTCGCCGCCCCGGGCCAGCGCCGCCTCACCGAGCGCGGCGTGGATCTCGGCCTGCGACGAGTCGAGCCAGAGGGCCCGCCGGTAGAACCGCTCCGCCTCCTGCAGCCTTCCCTCGCGCAGGCTGAGGTCTCCCAACGCGAGGTAGCTGAACGGGTTCCGGTTCCGGTTCCGGTCGACGAGGGCGAGCAGGTCCTGCGCCTCGCGCGTGCGGCCCAGCCGCTGCAGCAGGGCGCCCAGGTTCTGATAGGCCGCGAGGGCCGTCGGATCGGCCTCGAGCGCGCGGCGGTAGGCGGCCTCCGCGCCGGCCACGTCGCCGAGACGCCGCCGCGCCACGCCCAGGTTCACCCAGCCGTCGGGCATGTCGGGATCGAGCTGCGTCGCGATCTCCAGCCAGCGCCGGGCCTCGGCCAGCTCGCCCTGGCGCAGCAGCTCGGCGCCGCGGTTGGAGTGGAAGAGGGCGACGGCCGAGAGGTCGGAGATCTCCTCGAGGGCGCGGTACGGTCCCACCGGCTGCTCCGTGAACTCGAGGATCCGCCGGTCGGCGGGAGGGCCGAACCCGGCGGTGATGTGGCCCGAGGCGACGATCAGGTCGCCCTCCTTGGCGAAGCTCTCGAGCTCGCGCACGCGCAGGAAGTAGACGTCCATGCCGAGCTCGCGGGCCATCCCCACGAAGAGATGGGCGAACGAGAGACAGTTGGCGCGGCCGCTCGCGAAGACCTCCTCGGCGGTTCCGGTGTAGCCGCTCTCGTAGACGAGGCGGACGCCGTCTTTCCCGAGCAGAGAGCGCAGTAGCGAGCCGAGGCGCTCCAACGCTCCGCCGCCGCGCCCGACGCGATCGAAGAGCCAGGTGCGCATCTCGGGCGTGAGGGCGAAGGGGATGGTGGCCTCTGCCGGGTCGACGCCCCGCTGGCGGATCTGCTCCGCCATCCGCTCCTCGAAGGTGGGAGGGCGCACGCCGCCGGTGGCGCAGCCGAAGGTCAGGCCCGTCCCGACCAGGAGCAGCGCGGCGGCGAGCCGGCGCCTCACGTCACCGCCTCCCGGTGCCGCCGCACCCTCCAGAGGACGAGCACGCCGAGCAACACCAGGACGAAGAGCGGCACCAGGATCGCGAGCGCGGTGGTGAAGAAGGCGAGGAGCGCCTCGGCCGTCGCGAGAGCGAAGTTGCCGAGGCCGAGGGTGGCGAGCGACGAGGCTTGGCGCGCCACCACCGTCGAGCCCTGCACGAGACCCGCGACTCCCCCGCCGGCGATGAGGGCGAGCGTCCAGCGCAGCTCCGGGGAGAGATCGGCCATGACTGCCGCGCTCACCGTGACGCCGGCGACGACCGCCGCCGGGGTGGCGATGGTGTCGAGCAGGTTGTCGACCCAGGGGATGTAGTAGGCGCCGATCTCGAGCAGGCAGGCGGTCGCGAGGATCACCAGCGCCGGCGTGCTGCCGATCCACGCGAAGCCGCTCGCGAGCGTCAGCAGCTCGAAGCGCGCTGCGAGGCCCAGGAGGGCGAGGGGCACGAAGACGCGGAAGCCGGTCGCCGCGGCGAGGCCGATCCCGAGCGCGATCTCCAGCAGGTGGCTCATCCTCCCTCTCCTACGTGACTGCGCCGGAAAGGATACATCCGCCGCAGGGCGGCGCGGGCCGCGGGCGTGCCCGCCGCGGCCGAGAGGCCGAGGTAGAGGGCGCCGTAGAGGCCGACCACGAGGACCGCCCGGGTTGCCACGTGGAGCGCCGCCGGCAGCACTCCCGCGAGCCACCAGGCCGGGGCGACCGGCAGGGCCGCCAGCCCGCCCGTGCGCAGCAGCTGTCCCCACGGCGCCGTCCAGCCGGGCAGCGCCCGCCGCAGCCGGCCGGAGAGGGCCGCCAGCTCGACCCAGGCGCCCAGCGCCGCGCCCGCGGCGAGGCCCGCGGCCCCCAGCCGGTGGGCGGCGCTCTCCGCCCCGGGGACGGGGAAGCGGTCGAGCCAGAACATCAGGGGGATCGCCACCGCGGTCCCCGCCACCACCCGGAAGACCGCCACCCGGGCGGGCCAGCGGGTCTCCCGCAGGGCGTAGAAGGCGTTCTGCAGCGAGCGGGAGAGCGTCGCCGCAGGCAGGCCGACCGCGAGCACCAGCAGGATCGCGGCCACCTGCCGCGTCTCCGCCTCCCCGAAACGCCCCGAACGGAAGAAGGCGCCGACCACCAGCGGCGAGAAGGCGAGCAGCACGGCGGTGGCGGGGAGGGCGAAGAAGGCCACCCCGGCGAGCGCCCGGTCGAGGTGGGGGGCGGGGCCGTCCGGCCCCCCGCCCGATCCCGCCGTGGCCATCTCGGGGAGCGCCGCGGCGGCCGCCGAAACGCCGAAGAGGCTCACCGGCAGCAGATAGAGCATCTGCGCCGGGCCGAGGGCGGAGAGCGCCCCGGGGAGCAGCAGCGAGGCGAGGATCAGGTCGAGCCAGGAGGAAAGCTGCACCACTCCCCGCCCGGCGAGGACGGGGCCGAAGGCCCGCAGCGCTCCGCCCACCTCGGGGACGCCGCGCCCGAGACTCAGGCGGAAGCCCCTGACCTCCCGCACCACGGCCGGCAGCTGTACGAGGAACTGCAGCGCGCCGCCCGCCAGGGCCCCGGCGCAGACGGCGATCACGATCCGCTCGAGCGCGCCGGCGCCGCCGGACGGGTGGGGCCCGCCGGCGGCCATCGCCCCCCAGGCCGCGCCGGCGACGATCGCGGCGTTCCACGCGACCGGCGCGAAGTACGGGAGGAAGAAGCGGCGGTGGCTGTTGAGGATCGCGAGCGCCCAGGCCGAGAGCAGGAGCAGCGCCATCCTCGGGAAAGTCCAGCGCACCGCCTCGACCGCCAGGGCCCCGCGGTCGAGGGCGAGCCGGCCGGCCGCGACGGCGGCGCCGTCGGCGAGGAAACCGGGCGAGAAGAGGGCGACGAAGGGACGCGCCAGCAGCAGCCCGGCGAGAACGATGCCGCCGGCGAGCGCCAGGAGCAGCCCGAGAATCGCCCCGGCGAAGCGGCCCGCCGCCTCCCGCCTTCCCTCCCGGACGAGCCGCGCGTAGACCGGGATGAATGCCGCGGAGAGGGCTTGGTCGCCGAGGAGGTTCTGCAGGAAGTTGGGCGCCCGCAGCGCGAAAGCGACCACGTCGGCATGCGGTCCGATGCCGAGGAAGTGCCCGAGCAGCCGCTGCCGCACGAACCCGGCCAGCCGGCTGGAGAGGATGCCCGCGGCGACCGCGAGCGCGCCCCCGCGGCGAGCCGGGCCCCCCGGCCGGGCCGCCGCTCCGCTCTCTCGCTCGGTTTCCCGCAAGGCGGCGGGAAGTCTATCATCGGGCCTCGGCCGGTCCGGCCGGGACCAGATGCCCGCCTCGCCCTCACCGCCCCGGCCCGCGCTCTACGTCGTCGCCGTCTCCCACCTCGACAGCCAGTGGCGGTGGACTCTCGCGCGCACGATCCGCGACTTCCTGCCCCGCACCGTCCGCGAGAACCGGGAGGCGTTCCGCGCGTTTCCTTCGTTCACGCTGAGCTTCGAAGGGGCGTACCGGTACCGGTTGCTCCGGGAGCACCATCCGGAGCTCTTCGCGGAGGTCGCCGAGGCCGTGGCGACCGGTCGCTGGTACCCGGCCGGGGCGTGCTGGGAGGCGATGGACTGCGTCCTGCCCT
>JAHDVN010000507.1 GCA_023384635.1 Thermoanaerobaculia bacterium | reverse complement strand
TGGTGGCCGAGATGCGCGTGGCCGAAATCCCGGCTCTCGCGCGGCGCGGCGACGTCGTCCACGTCGGCGAGCGGCTGCCGCGCGAGCTCGACGACGAGGTGCAGGGGCAGATCATCGCCGGCAACTTCGACGCCGGCCAGACGGGCCCCTCGGGCCCGGGCTACCTCACCTTCCTCTCCTCGTTCGGCTTCCCGACCGACCCCGCGGCCTACCCGCTGGTCGACATCACCGACGACGGGATCGGCGGCAACACCGCGCCGACGGTGCCGAACAACCCCACCCTCGACACGACCCTCGACCCGCGCGTCGTCTACCGGCAGTCGTGTCACTCCAGCTACCCGAACGACGGGCGGAGCATCGGTGGCCACGGCCACATCAACGCCTCGATCCTGGCCGGCATCGACACCCGCTCCGGCGCGCCCTACCAGGACGCCGACGGTTTCCAGCGCGGCCTCGGCATCAACCCGTGGGCGCGGGTGGGCGGCACGCGGATCTTCAGCGCGTACAACGTCGCACTCTGCGGCGGCACCGACACCGGCGTGATCCTGGCGAACTGGAACACCGGCGCGCGGATCAGCACCAACTCGTGGGGCTGCTCGAGCTGCGCCGGCAGCTACGACGAGAGCTCGCAGGCGTACGACGTCGGAGTGCGCGACGCCGACCTCGCGACCCCCGGCAACCAGCAGCTCATCTACTTCTTCTCCGCCGGCAACTCGGGCTCGAGCTCCGGAACCATCGGCACGCCGGGCAACGGCAAGAACATGATTACCGTCGGCGCCTCGGAGAACGACCGTCCGACCTGGACCGACGGCTGCGGCATCGGTCCCACCGGCGCGGACAACGCCATGGACGTGATCTCGTTCTCCAGCCGCGGCCCGGCGCCCGGCAACCGGAAGAAGCCGGAGCTGATCGCCCCCGGCACGCACATCCAGGGCACCGCCAGCACCCACCCGAGCTACAACGGCTCCGGCGTCTGCGACCAGTGGCTGCCGAGCGGCCAGACCGTCTTCGCCGCCTCCTCGGGCACCAGCCACTCGACCCCGGCGGTGGCCGGTGTCGGCTCGCTCACCTACTGGTGGCTGGAGAACACGCTCGGGATGGCGCAGCCGAGCCCCGCGCTGATGAAGGCGTACCTGATGGCCCACCCGACCTACCTCACCGGGGTCGGCGCCAACGACACGCTCCCCTCCAACAGCCAGGGCTACGGCATGCCCACCCTCGGGCTCCTCTTCGACGACGCGCAGAAGTTCGTGCTCGACCAGAGCGAGGTCTTCGACAACACGGGGGAGACCTGGACCTGGATCGGCGCGGTGGCCGACCCGGCGAAGCCGGTGCGCATCGCCCTCGCCTACACCGACCAGGCGGGCGCCATCGGCACCAGCCCGCAGGTCAACAACCTGAACCTGGCGGCGGCGGTGGACGGCACCACCTACCTCGGCAACGTCTTCTCCGGCCGCTGGAGCGTCACCGGAGGGGCGGCGGATCCGAGCAACAACTACGAGGCGGTCTTCCTGCCCGCCGGCACGAGCGGCGCGATCCAGATCACGGTCTCGGCGGCGAACGTCGCCGGCGACGGCGTGCCCGGCAGCGGCGACGGCACCGACCAGGACTTCGCCCTGGTCTGCTACAACTGCGTTCAGGAACCCACTTTCACGCTCGCCGCGACGCCGGCCACGCAGGCGATCTGCGCGCCCGCCAACGCGGTCTACGACGTCACCCTCGACGCGATCCTCGGCTTCAGCGAGCCGGTCACGCTCACGACCTCCGGGTATCCGGTGGGGACGATCGACGGCTACTCGATCAACCCGGTGACCCCCCCGGGCACCTCGGTGCTGACCATCAGCAACACCGGCGCCGCGAGCCCCGGCAGCTACCTGCTCGAGATCACCGGCACCGCGGCGAGCGCCACCCGCAGCCGCGAGGTCGGCTTCGACCTCTTCACGGCGACCCCCGCCGCGCCAACCCCGACCAGCCCGGCGCCGGGGGCGATCAACCAGCCGCTGCGGCCCG
>JAHDVN010000506.1 GCA_023384635.1 Thermoanaerobaculia bacterium | reverse complement strand
CGGGGTGGAGCAGTCTGGTAGCTCGTTGGGCTCATAACCCAAAGGTCGCAGGTTCAAATCCTGCCCCCGCAACCATCCGACACGCCGAAGGGCCGGGAGACTCCCGGCCCTTCGCTTTTCCGCCCGGCTCGCGGGGCGACTAGCCGGCCGTCCCCTCCGTGGCGACGCCCTTCGCGAAGCGCACGGCGTAGGGGAGCAGGAGCAGGGCGAGGGCGGAGGAGATCCAGAACGGGGCACCGGGCGAGAGGTGCTGGAACGCCGCCCCGGCCCACATCGGCCCGACCATCCGCGCGATCCCCCCGAACGCCTGCTGCACGCCCATGGTCTGTCCCACCTCGCCCGGGGCGGCGACCCGCGAGACGAGCGAGGTGGTGACCGGGAACAGGAGCGCGGTGCCGACCGGCACCAGCAGCACCGCGAGCGCCAGCGACGCGAGCCCCGGGGCGAGCGGAAGGAGTGCGAAGCCGGCGCCGAGCGAGGTGAGGCCGAGCCGCAGCACGCGGGCCTCGCCGAAGCGCTCGACCGCGGGTCCGAGCACGAGGCTGCGCATCACCAGCGAGACGCCACCGACGTAGGTGTAGAACCAGCCGATCGAGCGCTCGGTGACGCCGAAGCGGGCCTGCAGGAAGAGGGCGAGCACGGCGTTCATCGCCATGAACGCCATCATCCCCACCGCGTAGACGATGACGAGCGCCGAGGCGGGACGCAGCGGGTGCGCCACCACCGCCGCCATCATCCGCCGCACCGAGTGGCGCGGCGGGGCGCTCCGCTCCGCGGCCGGTGTGGCCGGCGCCGCCTTCGCCGGCTCGGCGAGGTAGCGGAAGCCGAAGGCGGCGTTGGCGAGGCAGAGACCGGCGGCGACGAGGCCGGGGACCGCGGGGCCGAAGGTGGCGGCGAGCGAGCCCACGAGCGGCCCGAGCATCACGCCGGCGCTGGCCGCGGCGGTGAGCCACCCGAGCGCCTTCGCCCGCTCGGTCGGTGCCACGCTGTCGCTCACGTACGCCTGCACCACCCCGGTGGTGCCGCTCCCCGCCCCCTGCACGAGACGCGACAGGAAGAGGATCCCGAGCAGGCCCTCCGGCGCCAGCGCCGCCGCCGCCCGCTCCGAGCAGGCGAGCGCGAAGAGCAGGTGCGCCGCCACCGAGACCACGAGCCCGCCGAGGATCGTCGGCCGCCGCCCGGCACGATCGGAGAGGCGCCCCCAGAGCGGGGCGGTGGCGAGCTGGGCCACCGCGAACGCCGAGACCATGAGCCCGACCGCGAGCGCGTCGCCCCCGAGGCGCGTGGCGTAGAAGGGCAGCAGCGGCAGCACCACCAGGAAGCCGACCATCTCCACGAAGACGGTGGCCATCAGCACCGAGATGCGGGCCAGCGCCGCCCGCCGGCTCATCGCTGCCGCTCCTGGCCGAAGAGCAGGAACGCCACCGCCGAGGCGACGGCGAGGAGCACGCCGTAGACCGCGGCCACGCCGGTCTCCTGCAGGCGCAGCGCCGAGAGGATCTCGATCGAGATCGGCCGCGTCTCGTAGGTGTAGAGGATCACCGAGAGCACGAAGTCGCCGAGCGCGGCGAGGAAGGCGAGGCTCGCGCCGGCCGCCACCGCCGGCGCGATCGCCGGCAGGGTGACGCGCGCGAAGCGCCGCCAGGGGGTCGCTCCCAGCGCCGCCGCCGCCTCGTCGAGCGACGGGTCGAGGCGGCGGAGAGCCGCGAGCGACGCCTGTCCCGTGAGCGGCAGCGCCCGCGCCGCGTAGGCGAGCGGCAAGAGCCAGGGGGTGCCGACGAGCAGGAAGCGGAGCGCCCAGGGCGCGTCCACCGCGAAGGTGGTGGCGAGCGCGAAGGCGAAGGCGGTCCCGGGAATCGCCCAGGGCACGGCGATCAGCCACTCGAGGAGGCCCCCGAGGCGCCGTCCCGTCGCGTGCGCCGCCCGCGCCGCGGCGAGTCCGAGGGCCACCGCCACCACGGTCGCCGCCGCCGCCATCCTGAGCGGGGGGACGATCGGCCGCAGCCGCGCGGGGCCG
>JAHDVN010000042.1:2591-16098 GCA_023384635.1 Thermoanaerobaculia bacterium | reverse complement strand
GCAGCTTGGCCCGGTCGGCGCCGTTCTCCTTGACCGAGGCCGCGACCAGGAGGGGGTCGCCGCCGAGGTGGCGGCAGAGGCGCAGGAGTCGCCGCAGGAGATGGTGCATGTGGCCGCCGAAGAGGCCGCGGTAGACGTGGACCTCGTCGAGCACGATCCAGCGCAGCTCGCGCAGGAAGGTCTCCCAGTGCGGCCACGAGGGGAGCAGCCCCAGGTGGAGCATGTCGGGGTTGCTGATCAGGATCCGCGGCGGGCATCGGCGCAGCCGCGCCCGTTCGGCGGGAGGGGTGTCGCCGTCGTAGATGGCCGCGGTGAGGTCGTCGCCCGCGAGCCCCGCGGCCGCGCCCAGCCGCGCGAGCTTGGCCCGCTGATCCTGGCCGAGAGCCTTGAGGGGGAAGAGGAAGAGGGCCCGCTCGGGACGTCGGGCGAACGCCGCGGCGAGCACCGGAAGCTGGAAGACGAGCGACTTGCCCGAGGCGGTCGGGGTGGCGAGCAGGAGGTGCTCGCCGCGCTCCAGGGCGTCGAGGGAACGGGCCTGATGGCTCCAGAGAGGCCACGCTCCGACCTCGGCCAGCGCCCCGCGGAGCGCCTCCGGGAGCGGGACCGCGGGCTCCGCGAAGGCCGCCGGCTCGCCCGGCGAGTAGAGCGCGCCGACGATCTGCGGCCCCAGGCGGAGGTCGCTCCGGAGCGCCGCCACCAGCGGCGCCGCGCTCTCCCCGGACCCGGGCATCGGCGGGTCAGCTCGTCGCGACGCGGTCCAGGACCTTCCGCTGGCGCAGTCCGAACCGGCCGGTCGCGGCCGCGAGCACCGTATCCACGGCCTCCGCCGGGGAGTCGGTGAAGGTGAGGCGGTCGAGGTCCTCGGGGGCCACGGCGCGCTCGGCGATCTGGGTGCCGCGCACGAAATCGAAGAGGGGCTGCCAGTACTCCTCCCCCATCACGACCAGCGGGAAGTCGAGGATCTTCCCCGTCTGCATCAGGGTGGCGGTCTCGAAGAGCTCGTCGAGGGTCCCGAAGCCGCCCGGGAGGACTACGAAAGCGTAGGAGTACTTCACGAGCATGACCTTCCGCACGAAGAAGTAGCGGAACTCCAGGAAGAGGTCGAGGTACGGGTTCGGGTGCTGCTCGTGCGGCAGCTCGATGTTGCAGCCGATCGAGCGCCCCCCGCCCTCCTGGGCGCCGCGGTTGGCGGCCTCCATGATCCCCGGGCCACCTCCGGTCATGACCGTGAACCCCGATTCGGCCAGCAGGCGCGCCGTCTCGCGCGCGAGCTCGTAGTAGCGGTGCCCTTCCGCGAAGCGCGCCGAGCCGAACACCGTCACGCACGGCTCGACGTCGCGCAGCGCCCGGAAGCCGCGCACGAACTCGCGCCCGATGCGCAGGAGCCGCGCCAGCTCGCGGCCACGGGAGGCGGGGCCCTCCAGGAACCGCCGCTCGCCCGCGTGCCGGGTCCCCTTCCCCCATCTCTCGTGCGTGCTCACGACCGGCGAGTTTAGCAAAACGCAGCGGCCGGGCCCGTTGTAAGCTATGCGCCTCACCGCTCGTGTCCGGCCCGTGCCCCCGGGGCTCCGAGGGCGCCGGACACCAATCAGGAGGGAATGCATGGCTCGCAGGAAGGTGATCGTCATGGGCGCCGCCGGGCGCGACTTCCACAACTTCAACTGCCTCTTCCGCGACGACGCGGACGTGGAGGTCGTTGCCTTCACCGCCACCCAGATCCCCGACATCGAGGGGCGGACCTATCCTCCGGTGCTCGCCGGGCGGTTCTACCCGGAGGGGATCCCGATCCACCCCGAGGAGTCGCTGCCGGAGCTCATCCGCGACCTCGGCGTCGACGAGGTCTGGTTCTCCTATTCCGACGTCTCGAACGAGTACGTGATGGGGCGCGGCGCCCACGTGACGGCGCTCGGCGCGCACTTCGGCATCTGCTCGGCCACCCGCACCATGGTCCCCTCCAGCAAGCCGGTGATCGCGATCACCGCGGTGCGCACCGGCGTCGGCAAGTCGCAGACCACGCGCTACCTGAGCCGGATCCTCAAGGACCTCGACCTGCGCGTGGTGGCGGTGCGCCACCCGATGCCGTACGGCGACCTCGAGCGGCAGGTCTGCCAGCGCTTCGCCAGCTACGAGGACCTCGACCGCCACGAGTGCACGATCGAGGAGCGCGAGGAGTACGAGCCGCACATCGACAACGGCTTCGTCGTCTACGCCGGGGTCGACTACGAGAAGATCCTGCGCACCGCCGAGCAGGAGGCCGACGTGATCCTCTGGGACGGTGGCAACAACGACACCCCGTTCTACCGGCCGGACCTCCACATCACGCTCGTCGACCCGCACCGCGCCGGCCACGAGCGCACCTACTATCCGGGGCAGACGAACGTCGTCATGGCCGACCTCGTGATCGTGAACAAGGTCAACACCGCCCAGCCGGAGAAGATCGCCGCGGTGGAGGCGAGCTGTCGCGAGCTCAACTCGCGCGCCCGCATCCTGCGCTGCCGCTCGGAGATCACCATCGGCCAGCCGGAGCTGGTCGCCGGTCGCCGCGCGCTGGTGGTCGAGGACGGCCCCACCCTCACGCACGGCGGGATGAGCGTCGGCGCCGGCTGGTTCGCCGCCAAGGCGGCAGGCGCGGCCGAGATCGTCGACCCGCGCCCGTACGCGGTCGGCAGCCTCGTCGAGACGTACGCCAAGTACCCGAACGCGGCCGGTATCCTCCCCGCCATGGGCTACGGCGACGAGCAGGTCCGCGACCTCGCGGCCACCATCGCCGCCACCCCGGCCGACGTCGTGGTCGAAGGCACGCCGATCGAGCTCGCACGCATCATGAAGATCGACAAGCCGGTCGCCAACGTCACCTACGAGCTCGCCGAAGAGGAGCCGGGGGTGCTCGCGGCCGCCGTCCGGCGGGCCGTCGGACGCGGCTGATCCCCGGACCGGATGGGAGCCTCCATGTACCGCGCCACCTCGCTCGCCGTCGCGCTCGTCGCCGGGCTCGTCCTCGGCGCCTGCTCGCCTCCACCGCCCCCGCCGGCGCCCGCCGGACCGGACCAGAGCTACACCGTGCGCGGCGAGATCGCGCGCCTGCCCGATCCCGCCGATCCACAGCACGAGATCTGGATCCGCCACGAGGCGATCCCCGACTTCGCCACCGAGGAGGGGCAGGTGGTCGGAATGGACGCGATGACGATGCCCTTCGGCCTCGACGAGGGAGTCGATGTCGCAGGGCTCGAGGTCGGGGGGAAGATCCGGTTCACGCTCGAGGTGCGCTGGGCCGACCGGGCGCAGCCGGCGAAGGTGGTCGCGGTGGAGGCGCTCCCGGCCGAGACCGAGCTGGTCTTCGCACCGAGGGAACCGGCCCCGCAGGCGGCCGAGCCCGCGCCGGCACCGGAGTCGGTTCCGGAGTCGTGAGAGATGGCGGCCGGCGCCCTACCCGGGGCCGCCGGCCGTCAGCCACGCCGCGGCGCGCAGCAGCGCGCAGACCGACTTGCCGTCCACCAGGCGGCCGTCGACGGCGATCGCCACCGCTTCGGCCAGCGGCATCCGCACGACGTCGAGGTCCTCGTCCCCCTGCAGATCCTGGGCCGCGGGCTGCAGATCCCGGGCGAGATAGAGCCAGATCCGCTCGTCGGTGAAGCCGGGGGTGGTCCAGATCCAGCCGAGGGGCACGAGCTCGCCGGCCGCGAGGCCGGTCTCCTCGGCCGTCTCCCGCCGCGCGCACGCCTCGGGCGACTCGCCCGGATCGAGCTTGCCGGCCGGTACCTCCAGGAGCCAGCCATCGGTCGCATGCCGGTACTGCCGGACCAGCACCACGTCGCCCTCGGCGGTGAGCGGCACCACCGCGGCGGCGCCGGAGTGCCGGATCATCTCGAGCTCGCACTCGCCGCCGCGGGGAAGGCGCACCCGCTCGACATCGACCCGCACCACGCGGCCGTCGTAGACGCGGGTACGGGAGAGCCGCTCGGCCTTGCCTCGCTCGTCCACGAGCCTCACTCCTCGGCTGCCGGCGTGGAATCGATCCGCCGCTCGGGGGCCAGCCAGAGCGGCGCGGGCAGGGCAAGCAGGCGGTACCGCTCGCAGAGGGCGCGCACCCGGGCACCGTGCTCCTCGCGGCGCCCGCCGGCGGCGGCGGCCTCCACCCGGCGGACCGCGCTCCGCACCCGGCGCAGCTGGATCCGGTAGAGGTCGTTGAGCAGCGCCCGCACGCGCTCCGGATCGCTCCCCGGCCGGGGCCGGATCCCGTGCCCCTCGAGCTCGGCGACGACCGCGGGCAAGAAGGCACGGGCCGGCATCGCGTCGGCTAGCATCTCCTCTCCCGGTCCCCGGCGCAAGCGCCGCTTCGGTCCGCGGGAGCGAACGGAGGGCGCATGGCATTCGAGATGATCACGAGCCCGGAGCGGCTCCAGGAGGTCGCCGCCGACTGGCGACGCCACCCCGCCCTCGCCGTCGACACCGAGTTCGTCTTCGAGCGCACCTTCTACCCGCGGCTCGGCCTCGTGCAGGTCGCCACCCCGGCCGGCACCTGGCTCGTCGATCCGCTCGCGCTCGGGGATCTCGCCCCCCTCGCCCGCGGCCTCGCTGGGGCGCCGCTGCGCACCCTGCACGCCGGCCAGGGGGATCTGCTGGCGCTCGCCCGCCGCAGCGTCCGGCTCGCCGCACCGCTCTTCGACACGCAGATCGGCGCGGCCCTCGCGGGCCTCGGCGGCGGGCTCTCCTACCAGCGGCTCGTCGCCGCGCTCCTCGGCGTCGAGCTCGGCAAGCACGCCACGCGCAGCGACTGGCTCGCCCGCCCCCTCTCGGAGCGCCAGCTCGCCTACGCAGCGGAGGACGTCTCCCATCTCGTGCCGGTCGGCGAGGAGCTGCGCGCCCGGCTCGGGCGCCTCGATCGACTGGCGTGGGCGCTCGAGGACTCCGCCCGCCTGCTCGCGGAGGCCGCCGCCCCGCCCGACCCCGAGGAAGGCGTGCGCCGCCTCGGGTCGCTGGGCCACCTGTCGCCCCGGGCGCGCGCGGCAGCGCGGGCGCTCGCCGACTGGCGCGAGCGGGAGGCCGCGCAGCGCGACCTCCCGCGCCGCTGGCTGCTCTCCGACGACGCGCTGGTCCGGATCGCCCGCTCAGACCCCGACCAGCCGGAGCCGTTCGCCGGCCTCGAGGGCGTCCCCCGCGCCCAGGTCGCGAGCGACGGGCCGGCCTGGCTCGAGCTGCTCCGGAGCGCCGGAGAGGAGCCCGCGCCGGTCGCCTCCGGCCGGCTGGACCCGCGCGAGCGCAAGAGCGTCGAGCGGCTGGCGGCGCTCGTGCGCCGCCGCGCCGACGAGCTGGGGATCCCGGCCGAGCTGCTCGCCCCGCGCCGCGTGCTCGTCGAGCTCGTCCGCTCGCGGGCCGGTGGCGGCGACGGCCTCCCGGAGGGGCTCCGGGGCTCGCTGGAGCGCGAGATCGGGCGCGATCTCACCGCCGCGCTCGCGTGACGCGACCGGGGGAACAGAAAAAGGCCCCGCCCGGCGAACCGGACGGGGCCTCTCGGCTCAGACTCGGGAAAGAGGCGTCAGATGCGAACCACGTTGCGGGCCTGGAGCCCCTTCTGGCCGCTGACGACCTCGAAGGAGACGCGGTCACCCTGGTTCAGCGAACGGAAGCCCTCCGACGCGATCGCGGTGTAGTGGACGAAGACGTCCGGCCCGTTGTCGCGAGAGATGAATCCGAAGCCCTTCTCGTTGTTGAACCACTTCACGGTGCCCTGCTCGGTCATGCTAACTCCTTGCTACTCAGCTTGAAATGGCCGGCTCGCTGGCTCGGCCAGCGCGCCCCTCGCGCGAACGGGGAGCGCTGTTTCTCTTGAACCGTGCTCGCGCGTGCACGGATCCTGGATATGGGGCGAAGTCTTCGAGGGGGGAAACAAGAAGCGGAGGCTCTGGGTCGCTTGGGTTGGGCGGTTTCTACCAGAAGTCGGGCGGCGTGGCAAGTACCCCCGCCCAGCCGCAGGCCGCGGCCACCCGCTGGAGATCCTCGGGGGGCGGCGCGGCGATCTCGACCGGCTCGGGAAGCGGCGGGGAGGGCAGCGCCAGCGCCCAGGCGTGGAGCAGCGTCCGCCCCGGATCGAGCAGCTCGCGGAGCGTCCGGTCCCGCACCCCGCGGTGGCGGGGCCCCCCGTAGAGGTCGTCGCCCACGATCGGATGGCCCGCCGCGGCCAGGTGGACACGCAGCTGGTGGGTGCGCCCGGTCCGCGGTGCCAGCGCGACGAGAGCCACGTGCGGGGCGACGGCGACCACCCGCCACGCGGTTCTCGCAGCTCGCCCCTCCGGGTCGACCCGCATCCGCCGCCGGTCGCTCCGGTCGGGACCGAGCGGCCGGTCCCACTCCCCCTCCCGGGGCCGCGGATGACCCCACACGACGGCGAGGTAGGTCTTCCCCACCCTCCGCTCCGCGAACGCCGCCGTCAGCGCGCGATGGGACTCGGCGTCGCGCGCCAGGAGCACCACCCCGGAGGTCGTGACGTCCAGGCGATGCACCAGCCAGAGGGGGGGGGCGCCGAGCCGGTGCCGCTCCGCCGCCGGAAGCGAGGCGAGGAGCCGCTCGACCGCCCCCTCCGGAGCGCGGCGAGGCGTCGCCAGCGAGACCCCTGGCGCCTTGTCGATCGCCACCAGCCGCGCGTCGGCCAGGAGCAGCGAGCTCGCGGTCCCCGAAGGGCGCGGAGGGGCGGGATAGACTCGCTCCGCGCGGCTCCGCGGCGTCCCGGACCTCACCGGCACGCCTCCTCGCGGACCGTGGGCGGAGTCCCCGGATGGACGGATCGATCGACTACGGCGGGATGCTGCGCCGCGCCCTGCGCGGCATGGTGCGCGAGGCCCTGGAGCTGGTCGCCCGCGAGGGACTGCCCGGAGAGCACCACTTCCTGCTCTCCTTCGCCACCGCGGCGCCCGGCGTCGAGCTGCCGGCCGGGCTGCGCGCCCTGCACCCCGAGCGGATGACGGTCGTCCTCCAGCATCAGTTCTGGGACCTCGAGGTCGAGGCCGACCGCTTCGCCGTCACCCTGCGCTTCGGCGGCCAGCAGCAACGGATCGGGGTGCCGTTCGCCGCCCTCCTCGCCTTCTCCGACCCCTCGGTCGGCCTCGAGCTCGGCTTCGACGATCCGCCGGCCCCTCCCCGGCCCGGCGGCGAGCGGGCCGACGAACCCTCCGGTCCCGAGGGCGAAACGGACGGCGGCCATCGCGCCGAGGTCCTCCCCTTCGATCCGGCCCGCCGGCGCTGACACCCCCGCCCTCAGTGCGGGAGCCCGAAGAGGTAGTAGGCGAGGCAGGCGAGCCCCAGCACCACCGAGCCCGGACCGACCTCCCGCCAGCGACCGGCCGCGAGCTTGGCCAGCGGCCAGACCACCAGGCCCGCGGTGAGGCCGTTGGCGATGTTGTAGGTGAAGACCATGAGGGTCATGGTGAGGAACGCCGGCACCACCTCCGTGAGGTCGTCGAAGTCGATCCGGCGCACCGAAGAGACCATCAGCAGCCCCACCACGACGAGCGCCGGCGAGTACGCGTAGCGCATCTGCTGGAGCGGCGCCACCAGCGGCAGGAAGAAGAGCGAGAGGGCGAAGAGCCCTCCGGTCACCACCGCCGCGAGGCCGGTGCGCGCACCCTCCCGGATGCCGGTCGCGGACTCGATGTAGGCCCCGCTCGTGGAGGTGCCGAGCAGCCCGCTCGCCACGCAGGAGACGGCGTCCACGACCATCGGCCGCTCGATCCGCGGCAGGTTGCCCCGCTCGTCGAGCAGATTCCCCGCGGCCCCCACCGCCACCAGGGTGCCCAGGGTGTCGAGGAAGCCCATCAGGAAGAGGGTCAGGAGCACCGGGAAGAGCTCGATCCGGAGCACGCCGACGATGTCGAGCTGGAAGGCGATCGGCGAGAGATCGTAGTCGCCGCGGAACGGCATCGCGAAGAGGCCCTCCGGCGCCTTCCCGAGCCCGAGGAGGAAGCCGGCGCCCGCGGTTGCCGCGATGCCGAGGAAGATGGCGCCGCGCACGCGGCGCAGCAGCAGCGCCACCGTGACGAGAAAGCCGAACAGGGCGAGCAGCACCGTCGGCTCGCGCAGGTCGCCGAGCTTGAGCGGCACGTCCGGCGAGCGCAGGAGATCGGTCCCGGGGGCGAGGAGCGCCGCCACCGGCAGGCCGCTCGCGAAGCTGTCCACCACACCGCCCTCGTAGAGCCCGATGAGGGCGAGGAAGAGGCCGATCCCGACCGCGAAGCTGTGCTTGAGGCTCGGCGAGATCGACTCGGCGAGCCAGCGCCGGACGCCGAGCAGCGTGATCGCGAGGAACAGGAGCCCGCTCAGGAAGACCGCCCCGAGGCGCTGCTGCCAGGAGATGCCGAGCGCCGCGAGGCCGAAGGCGATGAAGGCGTTCTCTCCCATGTACGGCGCCACCGCGATCGGCCGATTGGCGTAGAGCCCCATCAGGAGGGAGCCCAGCGCCGCCACCAGCACCGTGGCCACCGTGCTCGCCCCGACCGGCAGGCCGGCGAAGGCGAGGATCGCCGGGTTGACGACGATGATGTAGGCCATCGTGACGAAGGTCGTCACGCCGCCGAGCACCTCGGTGCGCACGTTCGAGCCCGTCTCCGCGATGCCGAACCACCGCTCCAGACTCATGGTCGAAACCTCCCTGCGGCTTCCGGCTCGCCGCGGCTCCAGAAGAAGAGGGCGAAGTAGCGCCGCTGCTCGTCCCGGTCGGGGCTCACGAAGCGGCCGGCGGCCCACCGGGCGGCCGCCGACTCCGGGTCGCGCGCCGCGAGCAGCGCGGCGAGGTTCCCGCCCACCGGGTTCGTCACCAGGCTCGCCACCGGATGGCGCCCCGCGCTCTGCTCGAAGGCCGGCGGCCAGGGATGGTACGCCCCGAGCATCGCGGTCGCCACCGAGGGCAGGAGGAGGAGCGCGAAGAGCGTCCGCCGCCAGCCCGCGAGCGCCAGCGGAGCGAAGAAGAGCAGGAACGGGACCAGCGGGATCAGGTAGCGGAACCCGTACGACCAGCCGCCGTACGAGCCGGCGACGAGGACGTGAAAGAGAACCTGGAACGCCAGCGCCGCGGCGAGCAGACGCGCCTCGCCCAGCCCCACCCCGAGCCGGGCCTCCGCCCCGCCCCGCCTCCGGCAAGCCGAGGCGAGGCCGGCCGCGCCGACCAGGAGCACCGGGGAGAGGGAGAAGAAGCCGTGCCAGCCGAAGAGCGCCTCCAGCGGGTAGGTCCAGCGCTCCGGCAGCAGCACGCCGGCCACGCTCGGCGCCAGCGAGGCGCTCAGGTCCCGGGCCCCGGGGATCATCTTCGCCGGCCACGGGCTCCCCCAAAGCGCCAGGTTCATCGCCGCCAGCGCGAGCGCGCAGGGAACGAGAGCCGCGGCGAGCCGCCCCGTGGCGCCGCGCCCACCGCGGGCGTGCGCGCTCCAGGCGAGCACGGGGAGGAGGCCGAGCCCGGGAACGATGTCGACGCCCGCGGCGAGGCCGCCGGCCAGCCCGGCGCGGCCACCGTGACCGGCGAGGGCCGCCCGCCAGCCCGCGAAGAGGAGGGCCGCCGCCACCGTGTGGTTGTTGAGCGTGGAGGTGAAGCTGGTCGCCACGGTGCCCGCGAGCAGCGCCGCCAGCACCAGCCGGCGCTCCGCCGCTGCCAACCCCGGCGCGGCCGCGAGCGCGCGCGCCATCTCCACCGCCAGCCAGGTCGCGGCGCCGCCGACCAGCAGCAGGGTGACGAGATAGACGATCCGCGGGAGCGCCGCGGCGTCGGCCAGGCGCCAAGAGGTGACGGCCCGGATCCCGGCGTAGACCGCCGCGCCGGCCAGCGAGAGGAGCGGCGGCTTGTTCGAGTAGCTGCGCCCGCCGGCTTCGACGCGATCGACGGTCCAGGCGAAGCTGGTGCGGTCGATCGCCCCTTCGCCCAGGTCGACGACCGCCTCGATCTGGGCCCACCGCGAGGCGTCGTTGCCGGCGGCGAAGACGCGGGGGTGGGTGATCCCCGCGGCGAGCAGGAAGGCGAGGAGGCCGGCCGCGAGCAGCGGCCGGCCCGCCTCAGTCACAGATCACGGCGCCGGTGCCCAGCACGCGGGTGTGCCGGAACGGTCCGTCGCCGACCTCGGCCGGATCGAACGGCCGCTTCTGCTCCTCGGCCTGGTGCTCGAGCCGCTCGATCCACTCCTCGCGGGAGAGCTCGCTGGTCTCCACCGTCCCCTCGGCCACCGCCCGCCGGCCGCGCGCCGACGCCGGGAAGACGATCACTCCGTCCTCGACCTTGACCCGCAGCTCGCGCCCCTCCTCCCCCGCCGCGATCGCCACCCAGCAGCCCCTCTTCTGGCAGACCTCGACCACCGTCCCTTCGATCCGCACCGGCTTGCCGGCGAACTCCTCGGGCCGCTCGAGGATCGCCTCGACCGCCGTCGCCTCGGCGAGCCGCACCCCCTCGCCGTAGACCTCGCCCGCACAGACCTCGGCCCGGATCACGCCCGCCAGGCCCAGCCCGGCCAGGAAACAGATCAGCACGCTCCGCATCGCTCGCCCCCCTCGATCGGTCAGGTTCCGGTCACCGCCGATCGGCGGTGCCAGCGGGATGTTACCCGAGGCGGTCCGCTCCGGATATCGCCGCCCGACGAGGGGATCGCGGGGCCGGGTGGAGGCTCCGGGGGAGTCGGGTAGAATGCCCGCTTCCACCCGGGGGGCTGACCGCCCGGGAACGACCCCACCCCAGGAGATCCGATCCGCATGTCGAGAACGTCCTGCCCCCGCAACGCGCCGTTCCTCAGCACCGCCGCCGCCCTCGCCCTGCTGCTGCTCGCCGGCCTCGCCATGCCGGCCTGCGCCGGCCAGGAGCAGGCCGCAGCCACCAAGGCGTCCGAGCCCGGCGCCGTCGCCGAGATCGACGGCCAGCCGATCACCATGGCCGAGCTCGAGCAGAGCGTCGCCGGCCAGCTCGCCCAGCTCGACAAGCAGCGGCGCGAACTGCTCGAGCAGAACCTCGGGCGCCTGATCGAGGAGAAGCTCCTGGAGCGCGAGGCGCTCGCCCGCGGCGTCACCAAGGAGGCGCTCACCGCGACCGAGATCTCGGCCAAGGTCCAGCCGGTCACCGACGCCGACGTCGACGCCTGGTACGAGGCGAACAAGGCCCGCCTCGGCGGCCGCGCCAAGGAGTCGATCGCCCCGCAGATCCAGCAGTTCCTCGCCAACGAGCGGGGCACCGAGGCGCGCGCCGGGTTCCTCTCCTCGCTGCGCGAGAAGTACAAGGTGCGGATCCTCCTCGAGCCCCACCGCGTCAAGGTCGCCGCCACCGGTCCCGCGAAGGGCCCCGCCGGCGCCCCGATCACGATCGTCGAGTTCTCCGAGTTCGAGTGCCCGTTCTGCGCCCGGGTGAATCCCACCCTCGACCAGGTGCGCGCCACCTACGGCGACAAGGTGCGGATCGTCTTCCGGCACCTGCCGCTGCCGATGCACGCGAACGCATTCAAGGCCTCGGAGGCGAGCCTCTGCGCCGACGAGCAGGGCAAGTTCTGGGAGATGCACGACGCGATGTTCGCCGACCAGCGCAACCTCGGGGTCGACGCCCTCAAGGCCAAGGCCGCGAGCATCGGCCTCGACGCGGCGCGCTTCGACGAGTGCCTCGACTCCGGCCGCCACGCCGCGCAGGTGCAGGCCGACCTCGCGGAGGGCCAGCAGGTCGGGGCCAACGGCACGCCGACCTTCTTCATCAACGGCCGGCTCCTCTCCGGCGCCCAACCGTTCGAGGCGTTCAAGGAGCTGATCGACGACGAGCTGGCGCGCCGGTAACCGTCGCCAGAGCGAGAGCCGGTCCGCCCGGCAGCCCCGACGGCCGCGCCCCCCGAGGGCGCGGCCGTTTCACTTGGCGGGGACGTACCAGACCGGACAGGGGGCCCGGTGCAGCAGGCCGTGCGCGGTGTCGCGGGAGAAGAGGCGGTGCAGGAGCCCCGGCGAGTGGGTGCCCACCACCATCCACCGGGCGCCCAGGCGCCGGGCGGCGGCGAGGATCTCCGGCTCGGCGGCGCCGGCCACCACCTCGGTCGCGACCATGCCCCCGAGATCCTCGGGCACCGCGACCTCGATCCTCCGGCGCTCGCCCTCCATCTCCTCTCCGGAGACCGCCTTGCCCTCCCGCACCTCCACTACGTGCAGCAGGTGGAGGCGGAGCGGGAGAGCGCGCGCGAGCTCCAGGGCGTAGGCGAGCGCCGCCTCGCCCCCCTTCGTCCAGTCGACGGGGACGAGCACCGGCAGCTCCGGCTCCCCCTCGCCGGGCCAGGCGAAAGCGCCGCCGTCCCCTGCGTGGAGCACCAGCGCCGGGCAGCGGATCCCGGCGAGGATCCGCTCGGCCACCGAGGCGTGCGCCTCGGAGGTTGCCCCGTGGGTGGCGAGCACGAGCAGGTCGGCGCCGGTCTGCTCCTCGAGGTAGAGGAGGCTCGCAGCGACCTGCCCGTCGCTGATCCGCCCCTCCACCTCGAGCCCGGCCGGGATCCCCGCGAGCAGGGCGCGCATCGCCGCCTCGGCGCTCGCCTCGGTCGGCTGCTCCCCGGCATGGACCTGGTTCCACATCCAGCCCATCGAGAGGCCCGGGGAGACGGCGTCGAGGTTGTGGTGGAGGACGAGCCGCGCGCCGAAGGCGCGGCAGATGGCGGTGGCGAGCTCGACTGCGCGCTCGCTGAGCTGCGAGAAGTCGACGGGACAGAGGACGGTCCGGATCTCGAGCATCGGGGCCTCCTGGCCGGCGGGCGTGATCTCCGTTTCGAGCATGGACGACGCCGCCCGGCCCGACGATACGCAGCCGGGTGGCGCTCCCCTACCCGCCGGGGTGGCCGGTCGGCTACGCTTCCCCGGCGCGGCGCGCCGCCGCCCCGATCCGACAGGAGACCCGATCGTGCCCTTCCTCCCCCTCAACTTCGGCCAGCTGCCGCCCGAGGGCTGCGACTACGCGGCGAGCCGCTTCGCGGTCCTGCCCGTCCCCTTCGAGCGCAGCACCTCCTACGGCAAGGGAACGGCGAACGGCCCCGCCGCCATCGTGCGCGCCTCGCAGAGCATGGAGCTCTGGGACGAGGAGCTCGGCGGCGAGGTCGCGGAGCTCGGCATCGCCACCCTGCCGCCGTTCCTGCCCGAGAGCTTCGACATGGGCGAGGCGCTCGAGGAGATCCGCGTCGAGGCCCGCGGGCACCTCCGCGCGGACAAGCGGCTGATCGTGCTCGGCGGCGAGCACAGCCTCACGCTGGCTCCGGTGCGCGCGGCGGCCGACGTCCACGGCGCGATCGGCGTCGTCCAGTTCGACGCCCACGCCGACCTGCGCGCGGAGTACGAGGGGACGCCCTTCAGCCACGCCAGCGTGATGCGGCGGATCGTGGAGGACGGCATTCCCACCCTCGGCGTCGGCATCCGCTCCCTCTCGCTGCCGGAGGCCGAGCTCGTCCGCGCCCGCGGCCTCGAGATGGTCTGGGGGCACGAGCTCGCCGCCTTCGGTCCGGAGGCGCTCGCGGCCCGGCTCGAGCGGCTGCCCGAG
>JAHDVN010000042.1:0-2581 GCA_023384635.1 Thermoanaerobaculia bacterium | reverse complement strand
CTTCGACCCGGCGCTGGTGCCCGCCACCGGCACTCCCGAGCCGGGCGGCGGCCATTGGTACCCGACCCTCGCCCTCCTGCGCGAGCTCTTCCGGCGCAAGCGGGTGGTGGCGATGGACCTCGTCGAGCTGGCGCCGTTCGGGCCCCTCCCGGCGAGCGATTTCCTCGCCGCGAAGCTGGTCTACAAGTGCCTCGGCTACTGGGCCGAGGGGGAACGGCTGCGCGGCTAGCGCGGGCTAGCCGACGAGGACGCTGCCGCCGTTGACGTTCAGCACCTCGCCGGTGATGTGCCGCGCGAGCGGCGAGGCGAGGAAGAGGATCGGTCCGGCGATCTCCTCGGCGGTGGCGATCCGCTGCAGCGGGATCGCGGCGGCGATCGCCGCCCGGCCCTCGCCCTCGAAGGCGGGGCTCGACATGTCGGTGTCGACCCATCCCGGCGCCACCGAGTTCACCCGCACCGCCGGCGCGAGCTCGGTCGACCAGGCCTTCGTGGCGGAGATCATCGCCCCCTTGCTCGCCGCGTACGGGCTGTAGAACGCCTCGCCGCGCTGGCCCGCGGTGGAGGTGACGTTCACGATGTTCGCGTGGGCGGAACGGCGCAGGAACGGCAGCGCCTCGCGGGCGGCGAGGAAACAGGCGGCGACGTTGACCTCCATCGTCTCGTCGAACCGCTCCTCGTCCAGGTGGCCGAGCGGGTTGTGGACCCAGATCCCGGCGTTGTTCACCAGCACGTCGAGCTTGCCCCACTCGCTGCCGAGATAGGAGAACAGCTCGCGGATCTCCGCTCGCTCCGCGAGGTCGCAGGGGAAGCGCCGGTGGTCGCGCGACGAGACCCGCGCGAGCTCGTCCAGGACCGCCTCGGCGGCGTCCTCGCGGTCGCGGTAGGTGAAGAGGACGGAGGCGCCGGCGCGGGCGAAGAGCCGGCAGCAGGCGGCGCCGATGCCTCGGCTGCCGCCGGTGACGAGCACGTGGAATCCGGTCAGGTCGATCACGAAACCTCCAGGACGAGAGCGATCCCCTGGCCGCCCCCGATGCAGGCCGAGGCGACCCCGAGCCCTCCTCCCCGCCGCCCGAGCTCCTTGGCCAGGGTGAGGACGAGCCGCGCCCCGGTGGCGCCGATGGGATGGCCGAGCGCGATGGCCCCGCCGTTGACGTTGAGCTTCTCCTCGTCGAGGCCGAGCTCGCGGACCACCGCCAGGATCTGGCCCGCGAACGCCTCGTTGACCTCGAACAGGTCGACGTCGCCGAGCCCGAGGCCGGCCGCCGCGAGCGCCTGTCGGACCGCGGGCGCGGGGCCGATGCCCATGCGCGCCGGCTCGACGCCGACCACCGCCCAGGAGACGAGGCGCGCGAGCGGCGCGAGACCGCGCCGCTGCGCCCAGCTCTCCCCGGCGAGCAGCAGCATCGCCGCGCCGTCGACGATCCCCGACGCGTTGCCCGCGGTGACGAAGCCGTCGCGGTCGAAGACCGTCGGCAGCCGGCCGAGATCGTCGAGCGTCGTCCCGGGGCGCAGGTGCTCGTCGCGCTCCACCCGCCGCGCGCGGCGCCCCTCCCCCACCGCCACCGGCGCCACCTCGGCCGCCAGGCGGCCGCTCTCCCAGGCCGCCGCCGCCCGCTGCTGGCTGCGCAGCGCGAAGGCGTCCTGATCCTCTCGCGAGAGCCCGTACTCGCGCGCCAGCCGGTTGCTGGTCTGGGCCATGTAGAGGCCGCACCAGCTGTCGAAGAGGCTCGCCATCAACGAGTCCTCGAGCTTGCCCTGGCCGAGCCGGAGCCCCCGCCGCGCGCCGTAGATCGCGTGCGGCGCCTGGGACATGTTCTCGGTGCCGCCCACCAGGCAGCAGGTGGCCTCGCCGAGCAGGAGCATCTGCGCTCCGGAGAGGATCGCCTGGATCCCCGAGCCGCAGAGACGGTTCACGGTGAGGGCGGCGACCGCCTCCGGCACGCCCGCCTTCAGGCCGACGTGCCGGGCGCCGTAGATGGCGTCGGTCGAGGACTGCAGGACGTTGCCGACCACGACGTGGTCGACCTCGGAGGGGGCGATGCCGGTGCGCTCGAAGAGAGCCCGCGCCGCGTGCGCACCCAGATCGAGCGCAGAAACCTCGGCGAATCCCTCGTTGAACTCCGCCATCGGCGTCCGCACGCCGTCGACGATCACCAGCTCCCGCTTCTCCATCGCTCCCCCCGGGTCCGCGCCCCCGCTCCGGGCGCGCGACCGATCATTTCACGCCGCGCCGTCTCGACTCGCGACCGCCCCGGCGAGCGCCACCCCGCGGGCGTGGAAGCGCCGGCGCCACGGGTTGAGGTCGGGGGAGAAGCCGCGCCGGTGCCCGGCGATGGCGAGCAGCAGGCCGCGCTCCGGGTCGAGCCAGAGGCTGCAGCCGGTGAAGCCGGCGTGCCGGAAGGAGGTGGGCGACAGGGCCGGACCGGCGCTCCCCCGCACGCGCCGCCGCGCCCAGCCGAGCGCGTACGGTCCCCGGCCCGCGAGGGCTCTCGCCACCTGGGCTCGCTCGAGGACTCGCCCCGGCGAGAGCCACTCACGGCCGAGCGCGAGGAGGCTCTCGAGATCGCCGAACAGCCCGGCG
>JAHDVN010000041.1:11248-16213 GCA_023384635.1 Thermoanaerobaculia bacterium | reverse complement strand
CCCCCGGATGGCCGTCCCGGAGCTGAGCGGCGTCGTCGTCCCCTGGCACGCCGAGGAGGACCTGGCGGCCCTGGCCGCCGCCTGGCCGGCAGACCCCCGCTTCGAGCTGGTGGTGGTGGACAACGGCGCCAGCCGGCCGCTCTGGCTCCCCGCCCACGTGCGGCTCGTCGCTCCGGGCCGCAACCTCGGCTTCGCCGGCGGGTTGAACCGCGGCGCGGCGGAGGCGCGCGGGGCGGCGCTCCTGCTCCTGAATCCCGACGCGAGGCCCGACCCCGGTGCCCTCGCGGCGCTCCTCGAAGGCCTCGCCGCCTACCCGGAGGCGGCCGGCCTCGCGCCGCGCCTCGCCGGACGCGAGGGAGAGGACCAGGCCCGCTGGCAGCTGCGCCCGCTGCCGCGCCTGCGGGATCTCCTCGGCCAGGCCTGCTTCCTCGACACCCCGGAGGGGCCCGCCGAGGCGCCGCCCGCGGGGAGCCCGGTGGCGCAGCCGGCGGCCGCCGCGCTCTGCGTCCGCCGCTCCGCGTTCGCCGCCGTCGGGGGCTTCGACGAGGCGTTCTTCCCCGCCTGGTTCGAGGACGTGGACTTCGCGCGCCGCGCCGCCGATGCCGGCCTGCGGTTCGTCACCTGGCCTGCGGCCGTCTTCACCCACGGCCTCGGCGGCAGCGTCGCGCGGCTCGGCTTCGGCCCGTTCCTGGTCGCCTACACCCGCAACCTGCGGCGCTACGTCCGCAAGCACCACGGTGCCGCGGCCGCGCTGCTGCTGCGCCTGGTACTGCCCCTTGCCCTCCTCGCCCGCCTGCTGGCCCTCCCGCTGCGCCGGCCGCGGCGCGCCCCCGCCCCCGCCGCGGCGGCCCGCGCGCTCGCCGCGGCCCTCCTCGCCGCCCTCGCGCCGCTCCCGCAGCGGGAGCCCCGGCGATGACGGCCCCGCCCCTCGTCTCGGTCGCGGTCGTCACCCACGACTCGAGGACCGACCTGCCGGCCTGCTTCGCGGCGCTCTCCGCCCTCGCCCACCGGCCGCTCGAGCTGGTCCTCGTCGACTGCGCGAGCGGCGACGGGAGCGCCGCGCTCGCCGAGCAGCTGGCCGCCGGGCTCCCGGTCCCGGCCGCCACCGTGGCGCTGGCCGAGAACCTCGGCTTCGCGGGGGGGATGAACGCCGCGCTCGCCGTCTGTGCCGGCGCGTGGGTGCTCAGCCTCAACCCGGACGCGGCGCCGGAGCCCACCTACCTCGAGCGACTGCTCGCCGCCGCGTCGTCGCACCGCGGTCCGGTCGGAGCGGTGACGGGGCGCCTGGTGCGCCCGGCCGCCGACGGCGAGCGCCGCCTCGACGCCTGCGGCATGCGCCTCCGGCCGACCTGGCGGCACCTCGACCGCGGTTCCGGCGAGCCCGACCGCGGTCAGCTGGCGCGGCCCGCCCGGGTCTTCGGCGCCACCGGCGCAGCCTCGCTCTGGCACCGCGCCGCCCTCGACGACGTGGCGATCGACGGAGCGGTGTTCGACCCCCGATTCCACTCCTACCGCGAGGACGCCGAGCTCTGCTTCCGGCTCCGGGAGCGGGGCTGGGAGATCCTCTACGAGCCCTCGGCGGTGGCCGTGCACCGCCGCCACAACCTCCCGGCGCGGCGCCGGGCGATGGGTCCGGCGATCAACTTCCACTCGCTCAAGAACCGCTACCTGCTGCGCCTCTACCACCAGACGCCGCTCAACCTCGCGACCACGATGCTGCCGGCGCTCTGGCGCGACGCCGTGGCGCTCGCCTACGTACTAGCCTTCGAACGGAGCTCGCGCGCCGCCTACGCCTGGCTCTGGCGGCATCGCCGCGAGCTCTGGCGGCGCCGGCGGGCGATCCAGGAGCGCCGCACGGTGGCGAGCCGGGAGCTCGAACGCTGGTTCTGGCGGGAGGCCGACGAACCTTGACGCACCCCTCGGTGGCGCTGCTCGGCAGCCGCGGTATCCCCGCCCGCTACGGCGGCTACGAGACGCTGCTCGAGGAGCTGGCTCCGCGGCTCGTGGCCCGCGGCTTCCGGGTCACCGTCTACGGGCGCACTCACGCCGTGCGCCGCCGCGTGCGGCGCTACCGCGGGGCCGAGATCGTGCTCCTCCCCTGCCTGCGGGGCAAGCACCTCGACACCCCGAGCCACACCCTCCTCTCGCTGCTCGACGCCCGCGCCCGGGGCTTCGCGGCGGCGCTGGTCGTGAACTCGGCCAACGCCCTCTTCCTCCCGCTGCTCACCGGAAGCGGTGTCCCCGTGGCCCTCAACGTGGACGGGATCGAGAAGCGCCGCGCCAAGTGGGGGCGACTCGGGCGCGCCGTCTATGCCCTCTCCGAGCGGCTCGCCTGCACGCTCCCCGACGCCCTGGTCACCGACGCGGAGGTGATCCACGACCACTACCTCGCCCGCTACGGCGCCCCCTCCACGGTGATCGCCTACGGCGTGGCGCCGCGCCCCCTGCCGCCGACGCGCCTGCTGCCGCGCCTCGGTCTCGCGAGCCGCGGCTACTTCCTCTACGTCTCCCGCTTCGAGCCCGAGAACAACCCGCACCGGGTGGCCGAGGCCTACGGGCGCGTGGGTGGGGAGATGCCGCTGGTCATGGTGGGCGGCGCCCCCTACGCCGGCCGCTTCATCCGCTCGTTCACCGAGGGCGCCGACCCGCGGATCCTCTTCCCGGGGCCGATCTACGGCCCCGGGTACCGGGAACTGCTCTCCCACGCCCGCGCCTACGTCCAGGCGACCGAGGTGGGCGGCACCCACCCGGCGCTCGTCGAGGCGATGGGCTACGGCAACTGCGTGCTCGCCCACGACACGCCCGAGCACCGCGAGGTGGCCGGGGAGTGCGCGCGCTACTTCCGGGTGACCGCGCCGGGCGAGCTCGCGGCGGCGCTGGAGTGGGCCCGCCAGCGCCCCGAGGAGGCACGCGCCCTCGGCGCGCTCGCGGCGGCCCGCGCCGCCGACCGCTTCTCCTGGGAGCGGGTCGCGGACCGCTACGCCGCGCTGCTCGGCGCGCTCGCGCGCGGAGGCCGCTACAATACCGGTCTCGTCGGGGCCACGGCGGCCACGGACGCCTGAGGCCCGCTTCCGAGATGCTCAAGCAACGCGCCCGCCTGGTCGCTGCCACGATCTTCACGCTCGACTGCGTGCTGATCGCGGTCGCCTTCTTCCTCGCCTTCTGGGTGCGCCACGACCTCGCGCCCTGGCTCTGGCCGGAGAGCTTCGAGGGGACCTTCTACCCGCTCGCGAGCTACCTGCCGCTGCTGCCCGTGGCGCTCGCGGTCTGGGCGCCGCTGCTCTGGTTCTCGGGCCGCTACCGCTCGCACCGCACGGTGCCGCTGCTGCGCGAGATCGCGGCGATCGTGCGCCCCACGGTGACCGCGGCGGGGATCCTCATCCTCGTCGTCTACGCCCTGCGCCTCGACGCCCAGCTGCTCGCCGGCGACAAGATCAGTCGCCTCTGGCTCTTCGTCTTCCCGACCCTGGCCGGAGCGCTGCTGATCTCCGAGAAGATCGCCCTGCGCCTGACCTCGCGCTGGGTGCGGGCGCGCGGCTTCAACTACCGGACGGTGGTGGTGGTGGGCGGCGGCCCGCAGGCGCGGGCCTTCGCCAAGGCGATCCACCAGCAGCGCCACTGGGGCTACCGGCTGCTCGGCTTCTTCACCGCGGGCCCCGAGAACCACCGCCCGGAGATCGGCGGCCACCCCGTCCTCGGCACCCTCGACGAGCTGTCCCGCTTCGTCGAGCAGAACGTCGTCGACGAGGTCTTCTTCGCCGTCTCCCGGCGCGAGCTGGAGGGGCTCGAGGACCTCTACCTGAGCCTGCAGGAGCAGGGGATCCTCACCCGCTTCGCGCTCAACTTCTTCCCCCACACCCAGGCGCGCGTGCAGCTCGACGAGCTCAACGGGGTGCCGCTGCTCACCTTCACCACCTCGCCGAACAGCGCCTTCCAGCTCGCCCTGAAGCGCACCCTCGACGTCGTCCTCTCCCTCGTGCTGCTGGCCCTCGGCCTGCCCGTGGTGCTGCTCGTGGCGCTCGCCATCAAGCTCACCTCCAGCGGCTCGGTGCTCTTTCGCCAGACGCGGTGCGGGCTCAACGGACGGCGGTTCACGCTCTACAAGTTCCGCACCATGGTCGAGGACGCCGAGGAGCGGCGGCGCGAGCTGCTGCATCTCAACGAGATGGACGGTCCGGTCTTCAAGCTGCGGCGCGACCCGCGGGTGACCGGCCTCGGCCGGCTGCTGCGCCGCTTCTCGCTCGACGAACTGCCGCAGCTCTGGAACGTGCTCAAGGGAGACATGAGCCTGGTCGGTCCGCGGCCGCCGATCCCCGAGGAGGTGGAGCGCTACCAGCGCTGGCAGCGCCGCCGGCTGGCCATGAAGCCGGGCCTCACCTGCCTCTGGCAGGTCAGCGGCCGCAACGAGCTCGACTTCCAGCGCTGGATCGAGCTCGACCTCCAGTACATCGACAGCTGGTCGCCGTGGCTGGATCTGAAGATCCTCGCCAAGACGATCCCCGCGGTGCTCTCCGGGCGGGGCGCCTCGTGACGACGCCGCGCCGCTTCTCGGTCGTCCCCGGGCGCTTCGCGGTGGCGCGCCTCGCCGCCGACGCCCCGTTGCCTCCCTGGGCCGCGGCGGCCCCCGGGCCGTTCCTCTCCATCACCCGGACCCCCGAGGAGCTCTCGATCGTCTGCCCGGAGGGGGCACTCCCGGACGGGGTTCGCGCGGAGCGGGGCTGGGCGCTGCTGCGCCTGCTCGGGCCGTTCCCGTTCACGGAAGTCGGGGTGCTCGCCTCCTTCGCCGCCCCGCTCGCCGCGGCCGGGATCGGGATCTTCACGGTCAGCACCTTCGACACCGACTACCTGCTCGTCGCCGCGCCCCAGCTCGGCGCCGCCTGCGACGTGCTGCTCGCCGAAGGCCACCTGCTCGCGGGCTGATCCTCCGCGCGGGGCGGCGCTCAACCGCGGGCGGCTCGCCGACCA
>JAHDVN010000041.1:0-11238 GCA_023384635.1 Thermoanaerobaculia bacterium | reverse complement strand
CGAGCGTCGTCTCGAGGACCGCGGCCATCGGCGCCGGGTCGGCGCGGCCGGTGCCGGCCAGGGGGAAGGCCGTGCCGTGGTCGACGGAGGTGCGGAGGAACGGCAGCCCGAGCGTCCAGTTGGTGGCGCGGCCGAAGCTCGCCGTCTTGACCGCGATCAGCCCCTGGTCGTGGTAGAGGGCGAGGACCCAGTCGAACTCCCCCTGGCGCGCCCGGGCGAAGAGGGAGTCGGCGCTCTCGGGGCCGTGCACGTCGAGGCCGCGCGCGCGCGCCGCGGCCACCGCCGGGGCGAGCGTCTCCCCCTCCTCGCGGCCGAGGAGGCCGCCCTCGCCCGCGTGCGGATTCAGGCCCGCGACCGCGATCCGCCCGCCGCCCCCGTGCCGCCAGAGGCAGTCGAGGGCCTCGCCAACGCTCTCCTGCGAGAGCGCGGCCACCGCCTCGGCGAGCGGCCGGTGGACGGTGAGCAGCGCCACCCGCAACCCCGGAGCGAGGAACGCCATGAGGTAGTCGCGCCCGTAGCGCGGCAGGCCACAGGCCGCGGCGAGATAGTCCGTGTGGCCGACGAAGCCGGGACGGCAGTGGGCCGCGATCGAGGCCTTGCTCACCGGCGCCGTGACCAGGGCGTCGGCCACCCCGCCGCGCGCCAGCGCGATGCCCGCGTCGAGCGCGGCGAGGGCGCCCGCGGCGTCCTCCGGGCCGGAGTGGCCGGGTGCCACGCGGCGCGCCCGGCCGACCGGGTCGAGCACCGGCAGCGCCGGCGCGAGGCGCGCGAGCTCTTCGCGCGAGGGGGGGACCGAGAGCCAGCAGAGGCGATCCCAGACGCCGGAGGGGACGAGATGGCGCACCGCCTCGAGCGCCGGCCGCTCGGCGACCAGCAGCGGGAGCGCGCGCTCCGCCCCGAGGCCGGCCGCCGCCTCGAGGGCGATCTGGGGGCCGATGCCGGCCGGGTCGCCCTGGGTCAGGGCGAGGACGGGAGGGCCCGCCAACGCTGGGACCTCAGCTCTCGCCGGGCGGCTCGACGGAGCCGTCGGAGGAACGGCGGCGCAGGCGGCGGAGCTCCTCCTCCTTGAACAGGTAGCGGATGCTGTGCTTCGGGATCAGCAGGTTCGGGCCGCGATGGCGGTTGAGCTTGATGGCGCCCTTGTCGTACCACTCGATCCAGCCGCGGAGCTCCTCGTCGTTGTTGAGCACCACCACCATCGGCGTCTTCGCCGCCATCTGCTTGAGGTAGTAGAACTCCTCCGCGTTGGTCTGCTCGGGCGGGCTCTGCTTGCGCCGCACCGCGCGGGAGACCTGGCTCTCCTTCTTCAACTCCCCCATGTCGGGGCGGATCAGCTTGCGGTTGCTCATGGGCTCACGGGATGGCCGGCAGAGGTGTCGCCGGCCGGGTGGTGCCGCCGCGCCGATACTCCTCGTCCTCGTAGGCGAGGCAGCAGAGGAGGCGGCCGCACTGGCCGGAGATCTTGGCCGGGTTGAGGGAGAGGTTCTGGCGCTTCGCCATGCCGATGCCGATCGGGCGGAACTCGCCGAGCCAGCTCGCGCAGCAGAGGGTGAGACCGCAGACGCCGAGGCCCCCGATCTGCCGCGCCTCGTCGCGGGCGCCCACCTGCATCATCTGTACGCGCGCGCCGAAGCGCTGGCTGAGCTCGCGCACGAGCTGCCGGAAGTCGACGCGCTTCTCGGCGGTGAAGAGCACCGTGGCCCGCTTGCGCGAGAGCGTGAAGTCGACGCGCGAGACGTTCATCTCGAGATCGAGCGCGAGCGCGCGCTCGTGGCAGAACTGCTTGGCCGACCGCTCCAGGGCGCGTTGCTTCTCGTGCGCCTCGCGGTCGGCGGTCGAGGCGCGCCGCAGCACCGGACGGGCCCGCGCGCGCTGGCAGGGGCGGGCGACGGGGAGCGGCGACTGCTCGACGCGGCCGAGCCGCGGCTCGCCGTCCACCTCGACCACCACCTCCGCGCCGGCGGCGAGGAGGTCGCCGGCCGGATCGCAGGGGGTCAGGTTCGTCTCCTCGCCGAAGCGCACGCCGACGAGGGTCCCGGTCACCGCCGTGGACCAGCCCGTCTTCGCTGCACCGCAGCAACTCATCGCCTCGTGCTCCCTTTCCTCCAGCCGCCGCGACGGCCGGCGCTCCGACTCGCGAGGCCAGGCCCGCCAAGACACTCCGACGGCAGGAGAGGTCGCGGCATTGTGGCACGCGCTCTGCGGGGGGTCAAACCCGAGCGCTCAACTCTCCTCTTGTCCCGCGTGGGCCCCCAGCACCCGGCGCCCGATGTCGCGCCGGAGCACCTTGCCGGGCCACTCCACCCGCTGCGCCGCCCCGTAGGCCCGGCGCAGCGCCTCGGCGAGGCCGGCGCCGGTGGCGCAGACGTTGAGCACCCGGCCTCCCGCACTCACCAGCCGCCCTTCGGCGTCCCGGGCCGTGCCGGCGTGGAAGACCTCGACCCCTTCCTCCGCGCGCGCCGCGTCGAGGCCGCCGAGCGGCTCGCCGCAGAGCGGCTGGTCCGGGTAGCCGGGGCTCGCCAGCACGACGCAGGCGGCGGCCTCCTTGCGGAAGCGCAGCCGCCCGGCCGGGAAGCGGTCGGTGGCGCCGGCCGCGAGCAACTCGACCAGGTCGTCCTCGAGGCGGAGCAGCAGGACCTGTCCCTCGGGGTCGCCGAGCCGGGCGTTGAACTCGAGCACGCGCGGCCCCTCGGGGGTGAGCATCAACCCGGCGTAGAGGAAGCCGCGGAACGGCCGGTTCTCCTGCGCCAGGCCGGCGAGGGTCGGCCGCATCACGTGCTCGAGCACCCAGTTGGCGGCTTCGGCCCCGAGCACGCCGGCCGGGCTGTGCGCTCCCATGCCGCCGGTGTTCGGCCCGCTGTCGCCGTCGCCCAGGCGCTTGTAGTCCTTCGCCGCCGCGAGCGGCAGCACGTTCTCGCCGTCGGCCAGCGCGATGAACGAGACCTCCTCGCCCACCAGGCGCTCCTCGACCACGAGCCGATCCGCGGCATTGCCGAACCGCCGCTCGCCGAAGAAGAGGGCGAGCGCCGCCTCGAGCTCGGCCTCGTCGGCCGGCAGCACCACTCCCTTGCCGGCGGCGAGGCCGTCGGCCTTGAGCACGACGGGCAGGCCGAAGCGCCGGGCGGCGGCCCGCGCCGAGGCCTCGTCGTGGGCGATCTCGAACGCCGCGGTGGGGATTCCGTGGCGGGCCATGAACTCCTTGGCGAAGACCTTGCTGCCCTCGATCTCGGCCGCCGCCCGCCGCGGCCCGAAGACGGCGAGGCCGCGCTTCTCGAACTCGTCGACCAGGCCGAGCGAGAGGGGCAGCTCGGGGCCGACCACCGTGAGGTCGACCCGGATCGAGGCGGCGAAGTCGGCCAGCTCGTGGATCTCGTCCACGGAGCGCGGCACGAGGTCGGCGATCTCGCCGATGCCGGGGTTGCCCGGGGCGCAGTAGAGCTCCTCGAGCCGCGGGCTCTGCCGCAGCTTCCAGCAGAGGGCGTGCTCCCGCCCGCCGCCGCCGACCACCAGCACTCTCATCGCGCCACCGCCTCTCCCGCCGCCACGGGCGCCATCTCCCGCACCGCCCGCTCCACCTCGTCGACCACGTAGTCGGGCGTGGAGGCACCGGCGGTCAGGCCCACGGTGGCCACCCCGGCGAACCAGGCGGGGTCGAGGTCGTCCGCTCCCTGGATGAGGTGGCTCGGCTTGTCGCGCCGGCAGATCTCCCACAGGTGGCGGGTGTTGGCGCTCGCCCGGCCGCCGATCACGAGGATCAGGTCGACCTCCGGGTCGCGCGCGAGCTCGCGGGCGGCGTCCTGGTTCTCTTTCGTGGCATAGCAGATGGTGTCCGCCCGCCGCGTCGTCGGCACGCGCGACTCGATGTACCTCGCCAGCTCCTCGAACTCCTCGGCGTTGAGCGTGGTCTGGTAGAAGATCTTGACCTTCGCGTAGCGCGACCAGTCGACCTCCCGCGCCTCCTCCACGCCGAGCAGCACGTGGAAGCTCTCCGGGTCGAGGTCGTGCGTGTAGCCGATGACCTCGCGGTGGCGCGGATCGCCGATGAAGACGAGATGCGCCCCGTCGGCGAGCGCCGCCGCCGCCTCGTCGTGGATGTCGTAGACGAACGGGCAGGTGGTGTCGAGCACCCGCAGGCCGCGCGCCCGCGCCCGGTCGTGGAAGGAGGGCGGCACGCCGTGGGCGGAGAACACGATGGTGTCCTCGCTCGCCTGCTCGAGCGCGTCGACGGTCGCGACCCCGAGCCGTCGCATCTCGTCGACCACCCGCTCGTTGTGCACGACCTGCCCGAGGATCGCCCCCCGGTGCCCCTCGCGGGCGAACTTCTTGACCTTCCGGTCGGCGATCCGCACGCCGGCACAGAAGCCGTACTTCGCCGCCCGCTTCACCCGCATCGTGGCGCGGATTCTAGCAAACGCCCCCCCGCGGGCGTGGATCCGCTGCGCGCTTCCCTCAGCCTCCTGCGAGGCGTTGGAGGAGACCGCGCCAGCCGTGGAAGCGGACCGGTCTCTCGATCGAGAAGAGGATCCAGCAGGCCTCCCCTGCGAAGGGCGAGGGTCGGAGTCGGGCGGGTAGACCGCGAAGTCGCCGACGTCGTAGCTGCCGCTCTCGTCCTCGTAGCCGCCGGCGAGCACCACCGCGTGCTCGAAGCCGTGGTGGGTGTGGCGGGGGAAGCGGCGCCCGCCCGGCATGTGGGCCAGCGCGAGCAGCGAGTCGCTCCGCTCGTCGCGGTCGAGGACGAAGAAGCGGGCGCCGCGGGCGAGGATTCCACCCCAGGTCGCCTGGACGCGGTCGGGCAGCTCGGCGAGCGCGGAAGGGGGCAGCGGCGCGCCGGCCGGCAGGCGCGGGACGCGGCGCCGCTCGCCCTCGAGCGCGGCCTGCAGCCGCGCCCAGAGCTCCGGCGGCGGCGCCTCTCCGGGGGCCTCGGCCAGCAGCTCGCCGCCGGGTGCCGCCAGCTCGCCGAGCGCGGCGCGGCACTCCGGGCAGAGGTCGGCGTGCGCCTCCACGATCGGGCGGAGGTGATGGGCGAGCCGCCCCGAGGCGTGCTCGAGGAGCAGGGCCGGATCGGGGTGCATCTCAGGCATGGTTGGCCTCCGAGGTCGCTTCCCCGCGCTCCTGGAGCCGGGCCCGCATGGTCATGAGCGCGGTGCGGATCCGCGACTTCAGGGTGCCGAGGGGCAGGTCGAGGCGACGGGCCGTCTCCTCGTAGGTGAGGCCGCCGAAGTAGGCCATCTCCACCGCGCGCCGCTGGTCTTCCTTGAGCTCGGCGAGCGCCTGGTGGACCGAGAGGCGCAGCTCCGAGCCGAGGCCGCGGGAGGGCTCCGGCATGCGCGCGAAGTCGAACTCCTCCTCCCCGCTCTCGGCCGGGTCGCGCCGCCGCCAGAGGTCGACCAGCTTGTTGCGGGTGATGGTGTAGAGCCAACCGGGGACGTCGCCGCGCTCCGGGCGGTAGCTCGCGGCCTTGCGCCAGACGGCGAGGAAGACCTCCTGGACCACGTCCTCCGAGGCGCCGCCGTCGCGGCCGAGCATCCGCACGTAGGAGAGGACCTTGCCGCCGTAGCGCTCGTAGAGCTCCTGGAAGGCCGCGCGGTCTCCCGCGGCGATCTGGGCGAGGAGGGCGCTGTCGGAGAGCGTGGACACGGCGGCGGGTCGGGCGGCGAAGGCCGCCATCTTGCCACGCGCGGCGGCCGCCTCGCCAGCGCGGCCACGGCGGGCCGGCCGGGCCGGGCGGGCCTCCGGCCGCGGCACGAGGCCGCCGGGCCAGGGGAGCTGCTGGGCGATCGCGGTCGTCATCGGTCCCTCCACGCCCCTTCTACGCCCCCACCCGATCCCCGGATGAGCGGGCCGCGGCGCCGATCGCCAGAGAGGAGCTCAGCGGGACAGGGAGAGGACCACGGTGGCGAAGGTGCGCTGCACGCGGATCTCGACCGGCGTCGACGCGGGATCGTCGGCCAGCCAGAGGTCCACCCGCCCCTTCCAGGTGCGGCGGTTCGGGCGCGAGAGGCCGCGGATCGAGTAGACGCGGACCTCGACCGGGCGCCCGTCGAGGAGGCGCCGCCGGCTCTCCCCCGCGAGCACCAGCACCGGGTAGATCCGGCCGTCGCTCCAGATCTCGAGCACCCGGGAGTGCTCGGGCGGATCGCGCCGCAGCGCCTGGATCGCCGAAGCGATGTCGACCACCCCCGCCTGTCCCACCTCGGCCTCGCGCTGCTTCGTCTCGCCGCGCCAGCGGTAGCTGCTCCAGGCGCGGACCGTCACTCCGCTCTCCGGGTCGAGCTCGGCGCCGTAGCGGAAGTGCTCGCCCTCCGCGGTGCCGTCGGCGACCAGATGGAGCTCGGAGACCTGATGCCCGCTCGCGAGCGGCGTCTGGGCGAGGGTCGCGCGCCCCTGGCGGGGCAGGAAGAGCCCCGCGATCCCTCCGAGGAGCCCCTCCAGGCGCCAGCTGTACTCGAGCTCCTCGCCGGCCGGCGCCCCGGCCGGCGGGGCCGCCGCGGCCGCGCTCCCGCTCGGAGCGAGCACGAGCAGCGGCAGCAGGAGGGCAAGAAGTCGGCGCATCGCAGGATCATACGCAACCCCCGGCGCGGAGCGTCCAGCGGCCCGGACCGCGCCGTGTGCCAGAATCCCACCGTGCCGGCGCCCACCGGCACCGACCCAGGCTCGCGCTTGACCGCTGCTCAGACTCCGCCTCCCGACGAAGACCTCGAGCTCTTCCTGCGGGTCCTCCCCGGGGAGCTCCGGGGAGCGATCGAGCGCGAGGGGGTTCTCGACCGGCTCCTGGAGGTCGTCCTCGACCTCGGCCGCACCCCGGAGGCCCGCTACCCCGGCCGCGTCGTCCCCCTCTCGGAGACGCCCGTCGATCGCGCCCAGCTCGCGCACGTGGTCGGCCTCCTCGGTCACTTCGGGCGCGACAACCGGGCCGGCGTGGAGCGCACGCTGCACCGCTTCTCGGCGCTGCGCAACCGGGCGGGCGAGATCGTCGGTCTCACCTGCCGCGTGGGGCGCGCCGTGGTCGGCACGGTGGCGATCGTGCGCGACACGATCGAGAGCGGTCGCTCGGTGCTGCTCCTCGGGCGGCCGGGAGTGGGCAAGACGACGCTCCTGCGCGAGGCGGCGCGCGTGCTCGCCGACGAGCTCGGCAAGCGGGTGGTGGTCGTGGACACCTCCAACGAGATCGCCGGCGACGGCGACGTCCCGCACCCCGGGATCGGCCGCGCCCGGCGCCTCCAGGTCCCGCAACCCGACCAGCAGCACGCGGTGATGATCGAGGCGGTCGAGAACCACATGCCCGAGGTGGTCGTGATCGACGAGATCGGCACCCGCGCCGAGGCCGAGGCGGCGCGCACCATCGCCGAGCGCGGGGTCCAGCTCATCGCCACCGCGCACGGCAACAGCCTCGCCAACCTGCTCCAGAACCCGACCCTCGACGAGCTGGTGGGCGGCATCCATGCCGTCACCCTCTCGGACGAGGAGGCGCGCCGCCGCGGCACCCAGAAGACGGTGCTCGAGCGCCGCGCGCCGCCGACCTTCGACACCGTGGTCGAGATCCAGGAGAAGGACCGCTTCGCGGTCCACTTCGAGCTCGCCGAGGTGGTCGACCGCGCCCTGCGCGGCCTCGCGCCCCGCCCCGAGGTCCGGGTGCGCGGCGCCGACGGCGGCGTCGAGATCGAGCAGCCGGCCCCCGAGCCCGAGACCCCTCGGCCGTCCCCGCCGCGCCTGCCCGCGAGCCGGCGCCGGGCGATCCGGATCTTCCCGTACGCGGTGAGCACGCCGCGTCTCGAGCGCGCGATCCGCCAGCTGCGCGTCGCCGCCCGCCTCGTCGACCGCGCCGACGAGGCCGATCTCGTCGTCACCCTGCGCGCCCAGGAGCGGCGCCTGCCGAAGGCGCTCGCCGCTCTCGCCGGCGCCGGGACCCCCATCCACGCGCTGCGCAGCGGCACGGTGGCGCAAGTCGAGTCGTTCCTGCGCGCTCTCTTCGACGTGGGCGACGGGGTCGCCGAGCAGCAGGAGGCCCTGCGCGAGGTGGAGAACGCCATCGCCGCAGCCCGCGACAGCGGGCGTCCGGTGGAGCTCGCGCCACAGCGCGCCTACGTGCGCCACCTCCAACACGAGGCGGTGGGGCGGCACGGCCTGACCTCGGGCAGCCGCGGCGACGAGCCGGCCCGCCGGGTCGTCGTCTTCCCCGGCTGAGCCGCACCGGAGCTAGACTCCGCGGATGCCTCGACGCCCCCGATCCGCCCGCCGCTGTCTCCTGCTGCTCGCGCTCGCCCTCTGCCTGTCGTCCGCGACCGGGGCCGCCGCGGCGAGCGACGAGGCGCCGCTCGCGCCGTTTCCGCCCCCGCTCTCCTCGTACCAGGGGGAGGAGGGACTCTCCACCTGGCAGCTGCTCGCCGGCCGGGTCCGGGCCGAGCCGCTCAACCTCCTCGCCACCGCCATCTTCGGCCTGGCGATCCTCCACACCTTTCTCGCGCCGGCGATCCGCCGCAAGGCGCACGCGATGCTCCACCGGGTGGCGCACGACCGCGACGGGGACGGAGTCATCGAGTCGCACGAGCGGCCCGCCGATCCCAAGAGCTTCCGGGTCGAGATCCTCCACTTCCTCGGCGAGATCGAGGTCGTCTTCGGCCTCTGGGGCGTCCCCCTGCTGCTGACCCTGACCCTGGCCCGGGGCTGGGACGTCACCGAGCACTTCGTCGCCAGCGTCCGCTTCACCGAGCCGATCTTCGTGGTGGTCATCATGTCGATGGCGGCGAGCCGGCCGGTGCTCGACTTCGCCGAGCGGACGATCGGCCTGCTCGCCGGCCTCGGCGGGCGCACGCCGCTCGCCTGGTGGCTCTCGATCCTCACTGTCGGCCCGCTGCTCGGCTCGTTCATCACCGAGCCGGCGGCGATGGTGATCTGCGCCATGCTCCTGGGGCGCCAGATCTTCGACCGCGGGGCGAGCGCGCCGCTGCGCTACGCCACGCTCGGCCTGCTCTTCGTGAACGTCTCGGTGGGCGGGGTGCTCACCCACTTCGCCGCGCCCCCGGTGCTCATGGTCGCCGCCAAGTGGGGCTGGGGGCTCTCCTACATGTCCGCCACCTTCGGCTGGAAGGCGGCGATCGGCATCGTGATCGCGGCCGGCCTCTACGCCCTGCTCTTCCGCACCGAGCTCACGGAGATGGCCCGCCGGGAGCTGCCCCGACCCAGTGGCGCCAACCGCTCTCCCGTCCCCGGCTGGGTCACCGGGATCCACATGGGGTTCCTCGCCTGGACGGTGCTGACCAACCACACCCCGGCGCTCTTCGTCGGCGGATTCCTCTTCTTCCTCGCCTTCACCCAGGCGAGCGTGATCCACCAGTCGCGCCTCGAGCTGCGCTCGCCGCTGCTGGTCGGCTTCTTCCTCGCCGGCCTGGTGCTCCACGGCTCGCTGCAGCAGTGGTGGATCGCGCCGGTGCTGGGCCGGCTGGAGGCGCTGCCCCTGATGCTCGGCGCCGCCGCGCTCACCGCCTTCAACGACAACGCCGCCATCACCTACCTCGCCTCGCTGGTTCCGACTTTCGGCCCGGAGATGAAGTACGCGGTGGTGGCCGGGGCGGTGGCCGGCGGCGGCCTCACCGTGATCGCCAACGCCCCCAACCCGGCGGGCCAGGCGCTGCTCGGGCGCTACTTCGAGGGGGGGATCTCGCCGCTCGGGCTGCTCGCCGGGGCGGCGGTCCCGACCGCGATCCTCCTGCTCACCTTCATCCTGCTCGGCTAGTCGACGGGAGGGCAGCTCCCCGGCGGCCGCCCCTCGCGCCGCGCCGGTCGGAGGCGCGCCGCGCGCGCCAGCAGCGGGGCGCTGACCGGGGCGGTCACGAGCAGGAAGGCCCCGATCACGAGCTCCTTCTGCCACACCTCCGCGCCCGTGGCCACGCCGTGGAGCAGCGCGGCGAGTGCCAGCAGCACCGCCCCCAGGGTGGCCGCCTTGGTCGGGGCGTGGAGGCGGGCGTAGACATCGCCCAGCCGCAGCAGCGCCACCCCGCTCGCGAAGTAGAAGAAGGCTCCCGCCAGCGCGAGCAGCGAGGCCCCGAGCTCGAGCAGCGCGGCCGGGCTCTCAGTCATCGACCTCTCCGCGGCCGAGCAGGCGGGCGAGCAGCACGACCCCGACGAACGAGAAGAGGGCGAGGCCGAGGGCGGCGTCGAGGTAGACCCGCCCCTCGCCTCGTCGCGCTTCGAGGAGCAGCCAGCCGATCACCATCAGGGCGAGGGCGTCGACCGCGGCGACGCGGTCGACCATGGTCGGGCCGCGCAGGGCGCGCAGCAGGGCGAGCACCACGCCGGCGAGCAGCAGGAGGGCGGCGACGAGATCGAGAGCGCCCGTCATCGCCCCTCCATGCCGGCGAGCGGCCGCTCGAGGCGGCTCCGGATCCGCTCGCGGACCGCCGCGAGGTCGCCGGTGTCGAGCACGTGGATCTGGAGGGTCCGCTGCCCCACCTCGCAGGTGAGGGTTCCGGGCGTCAGGCTCACGAGCGCTCCCAGCAGCGCGCGGAGCGCCGGCGAGCGCAGCCCGATCTCGTACTCGAGCCACGCCGAGCGGGGCGCGAGCCGCGGCGAGAGGACGAGCCGCGCCTGCTGCAGGTTCGCCACCACCATCTCCCAGCTGAAGAGCAGCAGCAGCCAGAGCCCCCAGAGGAGCGACGCCGGCAGCCGGCGCCACCGCGGCGGGCGGTGGATCCAGGGCAGGACGAGCAGGCCGGCGAGCGCCCCGCCGAGCGCGGTCGCGAGGTCGATCTGGCCGCGCATCGCCGGCCAGAGCAGCGCGCCGAGGAGGGCCGCGGTCGCCAGCCGTGCGATCACGGCTCCCCCTCCTCGTCGGGCAGGTCCTCGCTGCCGAGGCCGGGGGCCGCGAGGACGCGGGCGCGGTAGCTCTCCACGTCGAGCAGCTGCGCGGCGGTGGCGCGCGCGTACTCCCAGGCCGGGGCCGCGGCGAGCGCCAGCGCCAGGCTGCACGCCGCCAGACCCGCCGGGGCGAGCGGCCAGCGGCCGCCGCGACCGGCCTCGCCCCCGCCGCCGCGGAACGCCAGCTGCCAGATCTTGAGCATGCTCGCCAGCGTGAGCAGCGAGGCGACCCCCAGCACCGCGAGGGAGGCCCAGTCGCGGGCGTCGACGGTGGCCAGGAAGAGCCCCACCTTGGCGAAGAAGCCGGAGAACGGAGGCAGGCCCGCGAGCGACGCCGCGGCGACGCCGAACGCCGCGGCGAGCAGCGGCGGCGCGCCCGCTCCC
>JAHDVN010000505.1 GCA_023384635.1 Thermoanaerobaculia bacterium | reverse complement strand
TCGCGGTCTTCCTGCCGGTGCTGGCCGGCCAGTCGGGCAACACCGGCTGCCAGGCGCTGGCGGTCACGCTGCGCGGCATGACGCTCGGCGAGATGGAGCGCTTCCGGGTGCGGCAGGTGCTCGCCAAGGAGGCGCTCCTGGGTCTGCTCAACGGCGCGCTCGTGGGCACCGTGGCGGGAATCGCGATGTTCCTCTACGCCCGCACCCAGGGGCAGGAGGCGCCGCACCTGCTCGCCCTGGTCGTTCTCGTCGCCATGGCCGCCGCCTGCGTGGCGAGCGGGCTGGCCGGCAGCGCGGTGCCGATCCTCCTCAAGCGCCTCGGCGCCGACCCCGCCACCGCCTCGAGCATCCTGCTGACCACCGCCACCGACGTCGCCAGCATGGGCCTCTTCCTCGGCCTCGCGACCTGGCTGGTGCCGTAGGGACCGCACCGCCGCATCCGGACAGGGCGCGTACAATGCGCTCGGCCCGACCGGAAACCGGAGGATTCATGCCGCAGCGCGCGAGGATCCGAAACGTTGCGTTGGCGCTTCTGGGCGCCGCCCTTCTCGCCCGCAAGCACTCCTACCACGGCCCCCTCGAGGGCGCCGTCCTCGCCTGGGGCGGCAACGTCGCCGCCTCCTTCGCGCTCTACTTCGCCGCGGTCCACGCGACCGCCCGCTGGCGCCGCCCCCGCCTCGCCGCCGCGGGATTGACGCTCGCCGCCGTCGAGGCGTTCGAGCTCACCAACGGCTTCGGCGTCATGGCGAACGTCTACGACCCCCTCGACCTCGTGGCCAACGCCGCCGGCGTCGCCCTCGCGCTCCTCGTCGACCTGCTCACCACGCGGGCCTTCCTCTCCCCGCGCCCGGCTTAGGACGGACCGTGGCGTGTGCCAGCGAAGCCGTCGCGCTCGCAACCACAGCGAACCGCTGCTGCCTCCGGCAGCTCGCACGGCGCGCTCCGGAGGGGGTCGAAATCTCCAAGAAGAGACTTCCGGGTGGGGACGAGGCGTGACCCGACACTCGAGGCCGGCCGCACGATGAGTGCGGGTCCGACTCCGGCCGCCGTCGCGGTCGCCCGGGAGTACTGGAGGCTGATGGGGAGCAACGACTTCCATGCGGTGGGCGCGGTGCTGGCCTCGGAGTTCGTGCTCGAGTGGCCGCAGTCGCGCGAGCGGATCCGGGGCGCCGCGCGCTTCGCCCGCATGAACGCCGAGTACCCGGCCCACGGCCCCTGGTCGTTCACGCTCCACCGCCTGGTCGGCGGCGAGGCGGAGGCGGTCTCCGACGTCACCGCAACCGACGGCGTCCAGACCGCGCGGGCGATCTCTTTCTTCGAGGTCCGCGGCGGGAGGATCACCCGCCTCGTCGAGTACTGGCCCGAGCCCTACGACGCGCCCGCCCACCGCGCCCACCTGGTCGAGCGGATGCCGTGAGCCCCCGGCGCCGCGGCCCCGTCGCGGGCCGATAAGCTACGGGCCCGGGCCGCCGCCGGCCCGCAATCCTCCGGAGGGCATCGCATGGAGTACTCCGAGCAGCTCCTCTCCGCCATCGCCCGGGCGCACCCGGCCGTCCTCTGCGAGATCGAGGCGCGCGACAGCGTCTTCCGCGCGGACTTCGACGCGGAGAAGCGGCGCAACCTCCTCCCCTACGCCCGGCTCGGACGCCCCGAGTTCCAGCAGGAGGACTTCGACCTCTGGGTCCGCCTCGCCCAGGGCGAGCTCTCCGAGAGCGCCGCGATCGAGGGGATCACCAACCTGATGGAGCAGTACTACGGGCGGCCGTACCCGCTGAGGTAGGTCGAGGGATCGCGGATCCGAGCGGCATGGCACGCACCGGCAAGACCCGGAAGGGAGCACCTCCTCGGACCTCGTGGCTTCCGGAGCCGGGTCGAGAGCCAGTCGCCTCTCCGCGTCTCCCCCTCCGCGTCGACCTCGAGGCCTCGGTGGTCACGGGTGAGGGCGTCGTCGTCGACCGAGGCGGCGCCTCCCTGGTTCTCGGCTCGCTCGAGGAGGCGATCTCCTTCGTCGCCGCGGCGAACGGGGAATCCGAGGAAGAGG
>JAHDVN010000504.1:455-2048 GCA_023384635.1 Thermoanaerobaculia bacterium | reverse complement strand
GCCGTACACCCGCCCCGACCGGCACCGTGGGCGGAAACGTGACAGGCAACAACAACACCATTCTCGGGGCCTACGGCGGGCTGACTGTTACCGACGGGGGGAGCGGCAACACGATCGGCACCGGGGCGGGCGCCACGCAACTGAACGAGCTTTCCGACGTGGAACCCACACTGTCGCCGTCCACCGGCGACGTGTTCCGGTACGACGGTACGGTGTGGGACGCTGCTGCACTAGCGGGGCTCGCACCGGCGGGAGGCGCATCCGGCTACGTGCTTACCAAGAACACCGCCACCGACTACGACTATAGCTGGGCGGCGCCGGGCGGGGGCGGCGGGGGAGATGACAGCTTCACCCGCCCATTCCTGGTCATGGGGGGGTAGACTCTAGATATGCCTACTGCGCTGAAGGTGCTCGGCCAGTCCAACCCGGCCGCCAGCACAGACACCGACCTCTACACTGTACCTGCCTCGACTAGCACGGTCGTGTCGTCAATCATCGTGTGCAACACGGGCTCGACCACCGCGACGGTGCGGGTGTTCGTCGCGGTGGGCGGCGCCGCGGTCGCCACCAAGCAGTACGTCGCCTACGATTTATCGGTTGCCCCGTATGAGACGGTCGAGTTCACTAACGGCATCACGCTAGCCGCCACCGACAAGCTGCGGGTACGTGCCTCGACCGCCAACGTGGCGTTTCAGGCGTTCGGCCAAGAGGTCACCTGATGGCGCTCGGTAGGTCGTCCGCTGCTGCCGCCACTTCGCCGGTTCTGGGGAAGCTCCAACTGCCCGTGGGCGAGATAACCATCCCGGGCGGTTTCTTCGGTGTCTGGCAAGTTGCTACGGGTGTGGCAGTTGTGCTACACAAGCAACGCGACGATACCCCCATTATCGTCGCGGCACTCAACGACGGCACCAACGGCACTGCCGGGAGCAACTTCAAAGCTTTCGCCAAGATCAGCGGAACCCTCTACGAGATAGTGGTGCGCCGCGCCGACGAGGCGAGCAACTCTAAGCAGGCCGGAGGCTTCGTGGAACTTACCGGGTTCCCGGCCGGGCAATACATGGTCGAGTTGTGGGTTGAGAACACGTCAGGGCAGGAGCTGAAGCTTCAGACGTTCAATGTGCTGTCAATGCTTGTGTGGGAGGGGCAATGACTGTTCAGCGTAAGTCGCCGGAGCGGGCGGCTCTCGCCGGGTCGGTGGACCGCCGCACGATCAATCTGACACTTACTCACGGTGCAGCGGCTACCGCGACGGGGCTCACCACCACGTTCACGAAGCAACATGACAAGTCGCAGCTACTCGTGTTCGCGTCGGCAGTCATATACATCGCTAGCGGATCATATGCCCCGGGGCAGTTTATCCACGAAGTGTACGTAGGTTCGAACAAGGAGGGCGTGGCTGTGCGAAGGGTTGACGACGGCAGCCCCATCGCATACGTACACCAGATGTCGTCCCTCAACTCCATCGACGGCATCGCCGCCGGGTCGCAGACCGTGAGCACTAAAGCCACGTTCAACGGCCCGTCCGGAGGATCACAAGGCAAGTTCGGTTCCAACTACCCGGCGTCGCTCGCCGTGTTCGAGTTGCCTGTCAGC
>JAHDVN010000504.1:0-445 GCA_023384635.1 Thermoanaerobaculia bacterium | reverse complement strand
GGGCCGCCGTCGGCGGCGATCAAGGCCTACAGGTACTACCCCTCCGGCACAGACTCGTTCACATCCAGTTATAGCAACATCGGGTCAACGTTCGACGTGGAGAAAAGGTACAACGACACGAAACTGGTAGTCATCGGATTCGCGTCGGCCTACGCGTCGTCCAGCAGTTCGATCATCACGTTCGCTCTGAAGCCCGGGGCTGCCTCCGAGGTAGAGATCATGAGACGGGCGGTCGGGAGGGTCAGCAGCCAACAGGGCTTCTCGGGCGCGAACGTGATAACCGGGCTTTCTGCCGGTACCGTTACAATGCAGGGCCGGGTAAAGGCGTCGATCGGCACGGGCTACATGAACACGTCAGGCGCTATGTCGTTTCTGGTGGTGGAATGCCTGTGACGGCCTTGCTGCTCCCCGGGTCGATGCGTATGCCGCAGTCGGTGTCCGCGCG
>JAHDVN010000503.1 GCA_023384635.1 Thermoanaerobaculia bacterium | reverse complement strand
GCGCCGCAGCGCGGGCGAGAGGACGACGGCCGCGCGGCCGAGCAGAGCGCCGGCGAACGGCGGCAGCGCGATCCAGGCGGCCGGATCCGCCCACGGCCCGTGCAGGCGGTGCGCCACGGCGGCAGCGACGGCCGCGGCGAGGGCGCCGAGGAGGGCTCCCAGCCACCCCGCGGCTTCGTAGCGGTCGCTCGCGGCCACCACGACGGGGACGATCTCGCCGCGCGTCCCCTCCTCCGCCGCTCCCACGGCGGCGGCGATCTGCCGCCGCTCCTCCTCGGTGAACTCCAGCTTTCCTCGGGTCGGCACCCTGGCTCCTCCCTCCGTCGCCGCCGCAGCCCGCGCGCGCCTTGGGTATCATAGCGGGCCCGGTCACCGAGCCCGTTCATGCCCGCCCGCCTCCTCGCCCGCCTCGCCCTCTTCCTGGTCCCCCTCCTCGCGGGCGCCGCTCCAGCGCGTGGCGACGTGCGGATCGTGGCGTTCGGCGACAGCATCACCCTCGGCTACGGCGACGAGGGCGGAGGCACCGGCTATCCCGGGCGGCTGCAGTCGTGGCTGCGCGGCGACGGGCTCGCGGTAACCGTCGCCAACCGGGGGATCGGCGGCGAGACCACCGCCCAGGGGCTCGCGCGGATCGGCTCGGTGCTCGCCGAGGGGGGCGATCTCTTCCTCCTCATGGAGGGGACGAACGACATCTACCGGAACCTCTCCACCGAGACGATCCAGTTCAACCTGAACGCGCTCGCGACCCATGCCGAGGCGCGCGGCCTGCGGGTGGTGCAGGCGACGATCGTCCCCCATCGTCCGGACGGGATCGGCGACAACGAGAACGAGCAGACGATCGCCCTGCGGGGGGCCGTGCTGGGGCTGTCGGCGCGCGAGAGCCGGCCGGTGGTCGACGCCTTCTCCCGCTTCTGGAACCTGCCCACGTACTGGCTGACCCACTACCTCGACGATCCGGAGGATCCCGTCGGCCATCCCAACGGCGCCGGCTACGACCTGCTCGCCGACGCCTTCTACCGCGTGGTCGCGCCGCTCGTCTCGCGCGAGCCGAGCGGCCGCATCGTGCAGCTCACCTCGCCGGTGCGCACCGGCGAGCTCGCCTGGTTCGGGCTCGACCTCGACGGGCTCCAGGAGTCGGTGCGCTGGCGCTTCGGCGACGGCGGCCGCGCGAGCGGCCTGGCGGAGAACCGCTTCGCCGCGGCCCACCTCTTCACGGCTCCCGGGAGCTACGAGGTGTCGGTGGAGGTGACGACGCCGGAAGGGGCGGTGCTCACCGATCGGATCACGGTCGCGGTCACGGGCGAGCCGGTCGGCCTCGCGACCTCCTCGAGCCTCCTCCCGCTCGCGCGGCGGGAGCGGCGGGGAGCCGGCGCCTGGACGCGCTCGGCGCTCTGGCTCGCCAACACCGGACCCGGTCCGGTCCGCGTCGAGCTCGAGCCCCTCCTCCCCTCTCCCGTCCGCCCCACCGCCGCGGTTAAGGAGGCTGCCGCTTGGTCCGCGCTGGCGCTGGGGCCGGGCGAGTCGCTCCAGGTCCCGGACATCCTCCTCGCCCTCGGGGTCGCCGAGGGGAACGCCGCGATCCGCCTGCGGGCGAGCGGCCCGGCCGCGCGCGGCCTGACGCGGGTGCGCGCCGAGATCCGCCTCGAGGAGCGCGAGCCCGGGCTTCCCCTCGCGGCGTCGGCGATCCCGGCGGTGCCGGAGGGCGACTGGTTCGCCTCGCCGCGCGGCCTGCCGCTGCGGGCCCTCGCGGCCGACGCTCCCGCCGCCATCGCGCTCGCCAACCCGGAGTCGGGGCCGCGCGCCGTCCTCCTCCGCCTCCGCTCGGCGGCCGGCGCAGAGCTCGGAACCGCCGCGCTCACCGTGCCGGGGCGCTCGTCCACGCTCCGTTCGCTCCGGCGCCTCTTCCCCGAGGCGGAGGGCGAGCCCGGGCCGCTCGCCCTCGAGCTCGACGCCGACGGCGCGCTGGCTGCGGCCGTGGAGCAGGGCATGGCCGGCGGGCGCGACCGCCTCTTCGCGCTCGCCCGCCCGCGGCCGGCCTCGGCGCCGGTCTTCCT
>JAHDVN010000502.1 GCA_023384635.1 Thermoanaerobaculia bacterium | reverse complement strand
GGCGCCGCCCGGGAGGGTGGGGCTGGCGGTGCTGGCCCGGCGGCGCGCGGGTGGGCCCTGGCGGCGGTCCGAGCCGGCGAGGGTCAGGAATGGACCCTGGCTGAGGTAATTGACCCATTCGGGTCGACTTCGGACCCACGCTCGCGCTCCGACCGGCGCTCGCCTTGGGATGGTAAAGCGCTTGATTTGTTGGTTTTGCCTCTCCGCCCCCAGGTTGGCACGAAGGCTGCTCTGTGCTTGCGCGAGACGAACAGTCCCCCGGCGGTCGAGGCCCACCGCCGGGGAGGACACCTCAACGGGTCGGGACAGAGGAGTCGAGAGATGAAGAAGGCTTGGGTGGTTGCGATCGCGCTCGTGGCGCTCGCGGGGAGCGCCGGGGCGCAGTTCGACGGCAGCCGGGAGGTGGCCGCAGCGGCCCCCGCCCAGGACATCCACTTCCTGGACGTGACCGGGCAGGTCGAGCGCGGCGTGCGCTGCGCGGTGCCGGCCCCGTCGGCCGCCGAGATCGCCGAGGTCGACCGGGCGGTGGCCGAGTACGTGCGGCTCTTCGGCGAGGGCGTCTCCGAGGCGACGAGCTGGAGCATTCCGGTGCGCTGGCACGTCGTCCGCTCGGGCACGGCGATCAGCCAGGGGAACATCCCGGACAGCTGGATCACCGCCCAGATCAACGTGCTGAACAGCGCCTACGCCGGGACCGGTTTCTCGTTCTACCTGGCGGGCACCGACCGCACGACGAACAGCCGCTGGTACACCGGCTGCTACGGCTCGCAGGAGCGGAAGATGAAGCAGGCGCTGGCGATCGACCCGGCGAACAACCTGAACATCTACTCCTGCCGTCCGTCGAACGGGATCCTCGGCTACGCCTACTTCCCGAACTCGTTCCCGGAGAGCGACTACCGGCACGGCGTGGTGCTCCTCGACCAGTCGCTGCCCGGCGGCAGCGCCTCGCCCTACAACCTGGGCGACACGGCGACCCACGAGGTCGGGCACTATCTCGGCCTCTACCACACCTTCCAGAACGGCTGTAAGAGCCCGGGCGACTCGGTCAACGACACGCCGTACGAGGGGAGCGCCGCCTACGGCTGCCCGACCGGCCGCGACACCTGCAGCTCGACCGGCCTCGATCCGATCAAGAACTTCATGGATTACACCGACGACGCCTGCATGAACGAGTTCACGGCGGACCAGACGGCCCGCATGCAGGCGATGGTCTCGACCTACCGGCCGAGTCTCTGAGCGGTTCCGGGCCGGCGCGAGCCGGTCGCTGTGGCACGGGGCCCCGGGCGACCGGGGCCCTTTCCTTTGCGCGCCGCGCTAGCGGAAGTCGTGGCTCGGGACGGGGACGAGCTCGGCGAGCGGCCAGAAGCGCTCGGCCCTGACCGAGACGGTGCCGTCCCGCTGCTCGAGGATCCCCTCCACCACGAGGCCGCTCGTGCCGACGATGGTCCGGCGCTGCTCGGCGAGCAGCCGCGGGTGGACGATCGCCTGGGAGAGGCCGGTCTCGTCCTCGAGGGTGACGAAGAGCATCCCCTTCGCGGTGCCCGGCCGCTGGCGGACGATCACCGCTCCGGCCGTGCGGACCCGCGCGCCGTGGGCCACGCGCGCGAGATCGGCGGCGGGGAGGACCCCCTGCGCCTCGAGGCCGGCGCGGAAGTGGGCGAGCGGGTGGCGGCCGACGGTGAGGTCGGTGGTCGCGAAGTCGGCGCGGGTCCGCTCCCAGGCCGACATCTCCGGCAGTGGGGAGGAGGCGGCCTCCAGCCGCTCCACCGTGCCCTCTCCGGCGAAGAGGGGGGCGGAGGGGCGTACCGCGAGCGCCGCCTGCCAGAGGGCGGCGCGGCGGGTGAGCCCGAGGGAGGCGAGCGCCCCGGCCTCGGCGAGCGTGTCGAGCTCGTCGGCGTGGAGGCGGGCGCGGCGCCGCAGCTCGTCGACGTCGCGGAACGGGCCCTCGCGCCGGGCGTGCGCGATCGCCTCCCCGGCCTCGCGGCGCAGCCCGGCGAGGAAGCGCAGGCCGAGGCGGCAGGCGCCGGCCGGGGCCGGCTCCGCTCGCCGCCTCC
>JAHDVN010000040.1:1176-16753 GCA_023384635.1 Thermoanaerobaculia bacterium | reverse complement strand
GATCACCACGGCGGGGATCGGCTCGTCGACCAGGTAGTCGAGGAGCGGCAGCGGTTGCGCCGCGACCCCGAGGCCGGCCACTTGCACGGGACTGCCGGTGGCGGCGCTGCGGGCGGGAACGAGGAAGTCGACCCGCAGGTCGCGCCCGCGGACCTTGAACGAAGTGGACGGCTCGCGCGGGTCGAGGCCGGGCACGGGAAGGAAGCCGGCCCCCGCGAGGCGGTCCGCGACCGGAGGAGCGGGCTCCTCGGCGCTCGCGAGCGCGACCGCGAGGTCGTGCGCCAGGTCGATGTCCTGGGTGCGGAGCGAGGCCGCGGGGAGTGCCCACCCCAGCAGGTTTCCGTAGCAGCGGTAGGCCTGGGTGCCGACGAGCACGCCGCCGCGCCGGAACAGCCCGAGCGCGGCGAGGAGGTCGAGGACCTCGGCGACCGCCGTCGTTTCGCGCAGCGCACCGCCGCGAGCGGCCATCGCCGCGAGCCGGGCGAGCGCCGCACGGTCCGTGGCGAGATCCTCCCGGGCGCCCAGCCGGCGGTCGATGTCGGCTCGCAGCTCGGGGGCGTCGGGACCGAGGTAGCGTTGGAGCACCCGGTCGCCCTTGCGGATCTGCCAGTAGAGGTAGCGGCGCCCGTGAACCGTCTTGGCGATCGGCCCGCCGGGGAGAGCTCCGCTTGCCGCCTCGAGCCGCTCGAGGCCGACCGCCTGGTCGAGCAACTCGGCGTAGAGGGTGCCGACGCTCTCGGGGAGACGGTTCGGGGGCATGCCGTCATTATACGCCGAGTTTTTGTAGTCGGCGTATAACGGCTCCGAGGTTGCTCGTGCGCGAGGCGCGGCGTGCCGGGGAGACCGGCCCGCCCGGCTCGCGGGGGCGCCGGCGCGCGCGCTGCTCCTCACGCGAAGTTGTTTCTGATGAGTGACTTGGCGGAGGTCCCGGCGACTTCGAGCGGCTGTGGCCCGGGGCTTGCAAAGTCCTCCCGCGACGAAAGGAGGGCATATGGCCGACCTGCGCACCCAGAGAAACCTCGCGCTCGGCATCGCCGCGGTGGCCGCGGTGGCGCTGGCGCTCGTCGTCGGATTCCTCTTCGGCCGCGGCGGCCGGGAGGCGGGGGAGACCGCCGTCGCGGACTTGCCGGGTGTCGCCGCGCCGGCGCCGCTGCCGGTCGAGAGCGGCGCGCCGGCCGAGCCGCTCGCCGAGAGCCCGGCGCCGCCGGCGGTGCGGGAGGTACCGCCCCCGGCGGTCGCTTCGCCGCCCGCGCCCCGGCCTTCCGCCCCGCCTCCGGCCGCGGCGCGCGACCCCGAGCCGTCCGCGGCCGAGCCGCCGGCGCTCTCGCTCGAGCCCGAACCGGACCCGGAGCCCGAGCCCGAACCCGCTCCTCGCCCCCGCGAGCCGCTCAGGCTGACCGTCCCCGCGGGGGTGCAGATCACGCTCGCGCTCACCGCGCCGGTCTCGTCGCAGACCGCCAGGGTGGGGGACGCCGTCACCGCCGAGCTCACCGAGGCGGTGGAGGTGGACGGCCGCGTCGCGCTGCCGGCCGGCACGCGGCTCGCGGGCCGGGTCACCGAGGCGGTGGCACTGCGCCGCGTCGGGGGACAGGCGAGGCTCGCCTTCTCGTTCGAGAGCCTCCGGGTCGGCGGCGCGGAGGTCCCGATCGCCGCTCACTTCGCGCGGGAGGGGAAGAGCGAGACCGGCAAGGACGCCGCCACCATCGCCGCCGGCGCGGCGATCGGGATCATCCTCGGCAACCAGGCGAAGAAGAACGACCGCGGCAAGGTGATCGGCGGGGTGGTGGGGGCGGCGGCGGGCACCGCGGCGGCGGCCGCGACCGAGGGGGAGACGATCGAGCTGCCGGCCGGCACCGAGCTGCGCCTGACGCTGCGCGGCGACGTCACCGTGACGCGCTGAGGAGCGGCGGGCGCGCGGGCGCCGGGCGGATAGACTGAAGGCACCGCCGTCCCGGCGCTCTCGCGGAAGGAGGAACCGATGTCCGTCGCCCGCCGCCTGCTGCTCCTCGTCGCCCTCGCCACCCTGCTGCCCGGCCTCGCCGCCGCCGGGAAGACCCTCGACGGCGGCAAGCTCGAGAGCGACTGGTTCTCCTCCGACGCCGTCTTCCGGGAGGACGACGAGATCGACTACCTCTGGGTCTCGCCGGGCTTCTCGCTCGCGGGCAAGTCGCTCCATTTCGTCCCCTGGCCGGAGCCCGAGTTCCTGGGGCCGAAGGCGGGGGAGCGCGACGAGAAGGACCGCCGCCTCGCCAAGATGATGAACGGCGAGATGCACGAGCTCTTCCGGGGGGCGTTCGCCGACGCCTTCGGCGGCCAGCTCACGACCTCGCTCGAGGAGGGGGCGATCCGGGTCGAGGGGCGGATCGTCGACTGCTCGACCGGCTCCACGGCGGCCAAGGTCATCGTCGGCTTCGGCGCCGGCTCGGGGAACACCACGATCGACCTGCGCTTCGTCGACGCCGCGAGCGGCGAGGTCCTGGCCGGCATGCATCACCGGGTGGTGAGCGGCACCACCTGGTCGACGACCGACAGCAAGTTCCTGAAGTGGGTCGAGGAGATGGCCGGCCGGGTGGCCGACAAGGGGCTCGAGAAACTCTACGAGAAGGGCAAGAAGGTCAAGGACTGACGGCCGGCTTCATCCGCTTCATCCGGGAGCGTCCGCCTCGCGTTGAGGAGGGCGAGGAGGTCGCGATGGAGCAGGTCCTGCACGCCCGCCAGACCCTCGCCCAGCCGCTGGAGCGAGTCTTCCCCTTCTTCGCCGACGCCGCCAACCTCGGCCGCATCACGCCGCCGGAGCTCGGCTTCGAGATCCTGACCCCGCAGCCGATCGCGATGGCGCCGGGGGCGCTCATCGACTACCGGATCCGCCTGTGGGGCCTGCCGCTCGCGTGGCGCACCGAGATCACCCGCTGGGAGCCGCCCCACGCCTTCGAGGACGTGCAGCGGCGCGGCCCGTACCGGCAGTGGATCCACCGCCACACCTTCACGCCGCTGCCGGGCGACCGCACGCTGATGGAGGACGAGGTGCGCTACCGGCTGCCGCTCGCGCCGCTCGGCGACCTGGCCCTGCCGCTGGTGCGCCGCCAGCTGGCGCGGATCTTCGCCCACCGGCGCCGGGTCTGCGCCGAGCTGTTCGGCGAGGCGGCGTAGCCCCCTTCCCTCGGGGCCTCTCAGGCGCCGGGCAGCCGCACCAGAACGCGGCCGTGGTGGCGCCGGGCGAGGAGATCCCGACAGCCTTCGATCACCCCGGCGAGCGGTACCTCCGCGGTGGCGACCGCCTCGAGCCCCGCCGGGCGCCACTCCGCACCGAGGCGGCGCCAGAGCTCGCGCCGCAGCGGCAGCGGGCAGTTGGCCGAGCTCACCCCCACCAGGCTCACCCCGCGCAGGATGAGCGGGTAGACGGTGGTCGCGATCTCCGGGCTCGCGGCGTTGCCGATCACCGCGATGGTGCCGAAGAGGTCGACGTGCCGGGTCAGGCCGGCGAGGATCTCGCCCCCCACGTTGTCCACCGCGCCGCCGAAGCGGGCGCTCTCGAGCGGCCGGGTCCCGAGCGCCAGGTCGGCGGGGGTCGCCACCGCGTCGGCGCCGAGCGCGAGCAGATAGGCGTGGTGCTCCGGGCGCGCCGAGACCGCGATCACCCGGTAGCCCTGCGCCGAGAAGAGAGAGACCGCCATCGAGCCGACGCCCCCCGAGGCGCCGGTGACCACGATCGGCCCGAGCTCCGGCACCTGGCCGAGCCGTTCCATGCGGTCGAGTGCCTGCGCGGCGGTGAAGCCGGCGGTGCCCAGCACCATCGCCTCGCGCGTCGAGAGGCCGGGCGGAACCGTCACCGCCCAGTCGCCGGGGACCCGCACCCAGCCGGCGAAGCCGCCGTCCTGCAGCTCCCCGAGGCCCGTGCCGTTGACCAGGACGGGGTCCCCCGGGGCGAAGCGGGGATCGGTCGAGGTCTCGACCCGGCCGGCGACGTCGATCCCCGCATTGCAGGGCAGCTTGCGGAAGATGCGGCCCTGGCCGGTGACCGCCAGCGCGTCCTTGAAGTTGATCGCCGACCACTCGCCGCGAACGAGCAGCTCGCCGGGCGAGAGGGCGTCGATCTCCATCTCGACCATGCGGCATTCGACGCCGCCCTTCTCCCCGGTGGGGAAGGCGCGGCACGCCGGGAAGCTCGTCATCGTCCCCTCCTTTCGCGCCACCGTGCGCAGGGTGTCCGGTCCGAGCATAGGCCAGATGGAGCGCGCCGCGTGCTACCTTGGGCGGCGAGGAGGTCTCCGGCATGTGGATCGCCCTGACCCGCGAGGTGAGCCCCACCCTCGGCGCCTGCGAGCTCACGCACCTCGCGCGCGACCCGATCGACGTCGCGCGCGCCCGCCGGCAGCACGTGGCGTACGAGGAGGCGCTCGGCTCGCTCGGCTGCGAAGTGAACCGGCTGCCGCCGCTGCCGGACCACCCGGACGCGGTCTTCGTGGAGGACACCGCGCTCGTCCTGCCCGAGGTGGCGGTGGTGCTCCGCCCGGGGGCGGCGTCGCGGCGGGGGGAGACGGCGAGCGTGGCCAAGGCGCTGCCCGCCTGGCGCCCGACCCTGGCCCTGGAGGGGCCGGGCTCGGTCGACGGGGGAGACCTGCTCGCGCTCGGGAAGACGGTCTACGTCGGCCGCTCGGGGCGCAGCGACGAGGCGGGCGCCGAGGAGCTCCGGCGGCAGCTCGTGCCGTGGGGCTACCGGGTCGAGCGGGTGGCGCTCTCCGGCTGCCTGCACCTGAAGTCGGCGGTCACGCGGGTGGGTCCGGAGACGCTGCTGCTGAACCCCGCCTGGGTCGATCCGGCCCCCTTCGCCAGCTGGCAGCGGATCGAGGTCGCCCCGGAGGAGCCGCACGCCGCCAACGCGCTCCGGGTCGGGGAGCTGCTGCTCTACCCGGAGGCGTACCCGGCGACGCGCCGGCGGCTGGAGGCGGCGGGCTGCCGCGTCCTCCCCCTCGACCTCTCCGAGCTGGCCAAGGCCGAGGGGGCGGTCACCTGCTGCAGCCTCCTCTTCGAGGCGTGAGGGGCGTCGCTCAGCGGCGCTTGCCGCGCTGCTGCTGGCCCTGGGCCATGGGGTCGAACTTGACCTCGCTGTAGCCCGCCGGAGGGGCGTAGAAGCCGGCCGGCGGGGTGCGCTCCTCGACCGACTTCAGCTCCTGCCAGCTCTTGAACGACTTGCCCATCATCGTCGTCGTGGTCTCGGTGCGGACCGGGAAGCCCTTGATCTTGTCGGCGAGCTCCTTGATCCAGGCGGCGTTGGCGGCGAGCTCGGCCTGGGCCTCGGAGAGGGACCGGTAGCGCGAGTAGTCGACCGGGAGCTCCTCGGAGTAGCAGCCGGTGGTCGCCATCTGCATCATGCTGATGTTGATCGCGACGTCGTAGTACTTGCAGGCGAAGCCGCCGTACTTCCCGCTCTTGCCGGTGGGGGTGACGGTGATGGAGGGCGCCATCATCTTCATCATCTGCTCCATCATCGGCGCCATCTCGGGGCCCAGCAGGCTCTTGAAGTCGAACGGCAGGTCGATCGCCGAGAAGGTCTTCTCGGCGTGGTTGATCAGGAAGAGCTTCTTCTGGTCGAGGCGCAGGACGACCGAGGTCTCGTCGTCGTCGAAGCGGGTCGCGTCGTCGCCGAACCAGTACTCCTGGGTGACGTCCTTGGCGGGGGTCTTCTGACCCATGATCACCATCTCGTCGGTGTGGCTCAGCAGCGTCAGGACCTGGTCGGCGGCGGCCGGCGCCGCGGGCAGACTGGCGAGCAGGGTGGCCGCGAGGAGCAGGAAGGCGAAGCGGTTGCGGTGCTGGGACATGGAGGTTCTCCCTGGGCGGTAGGTGAAACGGAGCCCGCATTCTACAATCGCGCGGCCGGACGCCGCCCGTTCCGCCCCGGCGAGGAGACTGGAGACCGACCGATGCCCGCCGCCCCCCCGCCCGTGCTCACCAGCAGCCAGCGCAAGCGCCTGCGCGGCCTCGCCCACCCCCTCCATCCGGTGGTCCAGCTCGGCCGCGGCGGCCTCGGCGAGCCGCTGCTGGCGGCGATCGACCAGGAGCTCTCCCGCCACGAGCTGATCAAGGTGCGCCTGGCCGGCGAGAAGGAGGAGAAGCGGGCCCTGGTGGCGGCGATCGAGGAGCGGCTGGCCTGCGCCTGCGCCGGCCTCGTGGGGCACGTGGCCATCCTCTACCGTCCCGCGGCCGACCCCGCCCTGCGGCGGATCGATCCCGGCGAGTAGGCCTCAGGCGTCGGCGGCGGCGGCGCGCGCGGGCGCGGCGAGGTCGCGGAAGCCGACGAGGGCGCGGCGTTCCTCGCACCAGAGCTTGAGGCGCGTGCAGCGGAAGCTCTCCCGGAGCGAGAGGCGCGTCACCCGCTGCATCTCGGGCAGGTCGCGGAAGGCGTCCGGAAGGCGGTAGCTGGGGATCTGGCTCGCCAGGTGGTGGATGTGGTGGAAGCCGATGTTCCCGGTCAGCCAGTGGAGCAGCGGCGGCAGGTCGTAGAACGAGCTGCCGTGGACCCCGGCGCGGTAGTAGTCCCAGGCGTCGGCGCGGTCCCAGTAGGTCTCCTCGAACTGGTGCTGGACGTAGAAGAGCCAGACCCCCACCGTCCCCGCGACCAGGACGACCGGCAGGTGGACGGCGAGCAGCGCCTTGCCGCCGATCGTCGCCATCGCGATGGCGAAGACGGCCAGGAGCGCGGCGTTGGTGCCGACCACGCTCCGCCACTCGCGCTTCCAGGCGAACGGGATGTCCCACGGGAAGCGGTGCTTGATCAGGAACTGGTAGGCGGGGCCGATCCCGAAGAGCACGAACGGGTGCCGGTAGGCGCGGTAGGCGAGGCGGCGCCAGGCGGGCAGGGCGCGGTACTCGGCCACGGTGAGGGTTTGGATGTCCCCCAGCTCGCGCTCGTCGAGGTTGCCGACGTTGGCGTGGTGGATGGCGTGGGTGCGCCGCCAGTAGCCGTAGGGGAAGAGGGTGACGACGCCGAGCGCGGCGCCCAGCAGGTTGTTCGCCCGCCGCGAGGGGAAGAAGGAGCCGTGCCCGCAGTCGTGCTGGATGATGAAGAGGCGGACGAAGAAGAACGCCGTCGGCAGCGCGAGGGCGAGGGTCCCGAGGTACGGGCCGCGGAGGCTCAGGAGCATGAGCGTCCAGAGCAGGGCGAAGGGGACGAGGGTGGCGAGCAGCTGTCCGAGGGCGGGGCCCCAGCTCGCCTTCTTGTAGGGCGCGAGCCGGGCGCGCCAGGCGCTGTCTTCGGAGGTGGATGCGGTCATGGAAGACGCAGTATCGCCGTCGCGGGCCCGGGCGTGGGTCTGGCGGCGTCAGGGAACTGTCAGGGTACTGTCGCCTGCCGGGGGAGGCGCCCCGGCGGCGGTAGCATGGGCCGGTGCACACCCGCCGGGCGAGCCAGCTGGTCACCGTCTACGTCCTCGCGCTCGCCGCGACGCTCGGCCTGCTCGTGGTCTGGGTCGCCTACGTCGTCCGCACGGCCGGCGAGGGGGGCGACTGGCGGCTCCTCGCGGTCGGCTCGGTGCTCCTCGTCTTCCTCGTGCTCGCGCTGACCTACCAGCTGGCCGAGGCGCTGGCGGCGCGCCGCTACGCGCTCAAGCAGGAGGAGTTCCTCTCGCACGTCACGCACGAGATGAAGTCGCCGCTGGCGGCGATCAAGCTCCACGCGCAGACCCTCGCCCAGCAGGAGGATGCCGAGCCGGAGGTGCGCCGCCGCTTCCTCGCCACCATCGAGCGGCAGGCCGACCGGATGGCGGCGCTCGTCGACGCGGTGCTCGAGAGCAGCCGGCTGCAGGCCGGCCGGCGGCGCCTCGACCTGGTGCCGGTCGACCTCGCGGCCTTCCTCGCCGGCTACCTCGAGGAGGCGCGCCGCCAGGTGGAGGCGCGGGGGGTGGCGCTGGTGGCCGAGGTGGCGGCCGAGGTGGAGGGCGGTGCGCGGGTGTTCGCCAGCGAGGAGGCGCTCCGGCAGGTGATGGACAACCTGATCGACAACGCGGTGCGCTTCTCGGCCCGCGGCGGCGAGGTGCGGGTGCGGGTGGCGGTACGCGGCGAGCGGGTCGGAATCGAGGTCGAGGACGACGGCATCGGCATCCCGAAGGGCGAGCTGTCGAAGATCTTCGACCGCTTCTACCAGCTCGGCCGCGAAGGGGCGCCGCTGCGCCAGGGGGCGGGGCTCGGCCTCTCGATCGTCTCCGGCCTGGTGCGCGAGATGCGGGGCACGGTGCGGGCCTTCTCGCAGGAGGAGCGCCCCGGGGCGCGCCTCCTGGTCGAGCTGCCGCTCGCCGGGGAGCGGCCGTGAGCCCCGGAGCGCGCGCGGCGGCGCGGGTGCTCGTGGTCGAGGACGACGAGGCGATCGCCGAGGGGCTGGTCTTCAACCTGGAGCGCAAGGGGTACCGGGTCGAGTCGGCCGCCGACGGCCTGGAGGCGCTCGAGCGGATCCGCGCCGCGCGCTTCGACCTCGTGCTGCTCGACGTGCGCCTCCCCGGGCTCGACGGCTTCGAGCTCTGCCAGCGCCTGCGCGCCGCGTGCGACTTCACGCCGGTGCTGATGCTCACCGCGCGGGGCCAGCCGGACGACGTCATCTACGGCCTCAAGGTGGGGGCCGACGACTACGTGATCAAGCCGTTCGACCTGGCCGAGCTGCTCGCCCGCGCCGAGGGGCTGCTCCGGCGCCGCGAGTGGGCCCGGCAGGAGTCGGGCGGGCCGCCCGCGGGTCCCCGGCACGCCTTCGGCGACTGGTGGATCGACTTCGAGAGCTACGAGGCGTCGACCCGCCACGGGGTGGTGCAGCTCTCGCAGAAGGAGATCGAGGTGATGCGCCTCTTCCTGGCCCGGCCGCAGCAGGTGGTGGCGCGCCGCGAGCTGCTGGCCGACGTCTGGCACCTGCCGCACCACCCCAACCCGCGAGTGGTCGACAACGTCATCGTCGCCCTGCGCCAGCACTTCGAGCGCGACTCCTCCCGCCCCCGCCACATCCTGAGCGTGCGCGGGGTGGGCTACCGCTTCGTGCCCTGAGCCCGGGGCGAGCCGCTCAGGCGCGACCGGGGCCGGCGCCGCCGCGGCGCCGCGCCTGCCAGTCGAGGAGCGCCTGGGCGGCGAGGGTCGTCAGGCCGAGCAGGGCGAGCAGCGTCGCCACTGCGAAGGCGGCCTGGAACTGGTACTCGTTGTAGAGGATCTCGACGTGGAGCGGCAGGGTGTTGGTCTTGCCGCGGATGTGGCCGGAGACCACCGAGACGGCGCCGAACTCGCCCATCGCCCGCGCGTTGCAGAGCACCACCCCGTAGAGCAGGCCCCAGCGCACCTTCGGCAGCGAGACGCGCAGGAACATCTGCCAGGGGGTGGCGCCGAGGGTGAGCGCCGCCTGCTCCTCGTCGCTCCCCTGCGCCTGCATGAGCGGGATCAGCTGGCGGGCCACCAGCGGCATGGTGACGAAGGCGGTGACGAGCGCGATGCCGGGCAGCGAGAAGAGGATCCGCACCCCGCGCTCCATCAGCCAGGGTCCGAAGAGTCCCTGCGCGCCGAAGAGGAGGACGAAGAGGAGGCCCGCGATCACCGGCGAGACCGAGAACGGCGCGTCGATCAGGGTCACCAGCAGGTTCTTGCCCCGGAACTCGAAGCGCGTCACCGCCCAGGCGGCGGCGAGACCGAAGAGCAGGTTCGCGGGGACGACCAGCGCCGCCACCTGCAGCGTGAGCCGCACCGCGGCGAGCGCGTACGGCTCGGAGACCGCGGCGCGGTACGCCGCGAGCCCCTTCTCCAGGCCGCGCGCGAAGACCACCCCGAGCGGCAGCAGGAGGAAGAAGGCGAGGAAGGCGAGCGCGAGCGCGACCAGCACCCAGCGCACCGCCGCCGGCTCGGCGCGGGGGTTGCGCCAGCGCGGCGGAGCGGGAGGGGAGAGCTCGCGGCTCATCCCACCGCCGCCTTCCGCCCCTGGCGCCAGGAGAGGAGGTTGACCGCGAAGAGCAGGAGGAGCGAGGCGGCGAGGAAGGTGGCCGCGATCGCCGTGGCGCCGGCGATGTCGTACTCCTCGAGGCGGATCATGATCAGGAGCGGCGCGATCTCGGTCAAGCCCGGCAGGTTGCCGGCGATGAAGATCACCGAGCCGTACTCGCCGAGGCCGCGGGCGAGCGCCAGCACGACGCCGGTGCCCGCCGCGGGGAGGAGCTCCGGGAGCACGACCCGCCGCACCGTCTGCCAGCGCGCGGCGCCGAGGCTGGCGGCCGCCTCCTCGAGCGCCGGCTCGAGGTCGCGCAGCACCGGCTGCACGGTGCGCACCACGAACGGCAGGCCGATGAAGACGAGGGCCACGGCGACGCCGAGCCGCGTGTAGGCGACCTGGATGCCGAGCGGCGCCAGCGCCGCGCCGATCCAGCCCCGTTCGTCGTAGAGGGCGGTGAGCGCGATGCCGGCCACCGCCGTGGGAAGGGCGAACGGCAGGTCCACCAGGCCGTCGACGAGGCGCCGGCCGGGGAAGCGGTAGCGCTCGAGCACCCAGGCGACGAGCAGCCCGAAGAGGAGGTTCACGGCCGCGGCCGCGAGCGCGGCGCCGAAGGAGAGCTGGAAGGCGGCCACCGCGCGTGGCGCCGAGACGAGCTCCCAGAAGCGCGCCGGGGTGAGGCTCGCGGCGCGCAGGACGAGCGCCGCGAACGGCAGCAGGACGAGCGCCCCGAGGTAGCTCAGGGTGAACCCGAGCGAGAGCCCGAAGCCGGGGAGCGGCCCGCGCCGCCGCCGTGCGCCCACCCTTCCCGCGCCCCCGGTCAGCGCCGCGCCGTGGCGCGGTCGAACTCGCCGCCGTCGGCGAAGAAGCGCGCCTGCGCCCTCGCCCAGCCGCCGAACTGCTCGTCGATCGTGAACAGCTCGAGGGCCGGGAAGGCGGCGGCGTGCCGCTCCCGGACCTCCGCCGAGCGCGGCCGGTAGTGGTGGCGGGCCACGATCTCCTGCCCCTCCGGGCCGTAGAGGAAGCGCAGATAGGCCTCGGCGACGGGCCGCGTCTTCCGGCGGTCGACCACCCGGTCGACCACCGCGACCGGCGGCTCGGCGAGGATCGAGACCGAGGGGAGCACGATGTCGAACTTGTCGGGTCCGAGCTCGCCGACCGCGAGCAGCGCCTCGTTCTCCCAGGCGAGGAGCACGTCGCCGATGCCGCGCTCGACGAAGGTGATCGTCGAGCCGCGCGCCCCGGTGTCGAGGATCGGCACGTTGCGGAAGATGCCGCGCAGCAGCTCGCGCGCCTTCTCCTCGCTGCCGTGCTTGCGCACCGCGTAGCCCCAGGCGGCGAGGACGTTCCAGCGCGCGCCCCCGGAGGTCTTCGGGTTCGGCGTGATCACCGAGATGCCCGGGCGAGCCAGATCGTCCCAGTCGCGGATCCCCTTCGGGTTCCCCTTGCGCACCAGGAAGACGATGGTCGAAGTGTACGGGCAGCTGTTGTCGGGCAGCCGGCTCTGCCACTCCTTCGCGAGCAGGCCGGCGGCAGCGATGGCGTCGATGTCGTAGGCGAGCGCCAGGGTCACGACGTCGGCCTCCAGCCCGTCGATCACCGAGCGCGCCTGCTTGCCGGCGCCGCCGTGCGACTGCTGGATCTCGACGCTCTGGCCGGTGCGCGCCTTCCAGTCGCGGGCGAAGGCGGCGTTGACCTCCTGGTAGAGCTCGCGGGTGGGGTCGTAGGAGACGTTGAGGAGGCGGGCCGGCTGGGCCGGGGCCGCCGCGGGAAGAGCCACCGCGAGGAGCCCGACCGAGAGCAGGCCGGAGAGCAGGCCCGAAAGGACGACGGCGGAACGGTTCTCTTGCATCGGGATCTCCTCGGGGTCAGAAGGAGAGCTGGAAGCGGGTGAGGACGACCCGCTCGGTCTCGCGGTCGCGGACGGCGTCGCCGAGCCGGTCGCCGCCGTCGAAGGAGGTGTGCTGGTAGTCCACGACGAGCTTGACGTTGCGGTTGAGGAGCCAGTTCGCGGCGGCGTCGAGGTTGGTGGCGCGACGCGCCGAGCGCGCCGGGTCGGCGAAGTGGGGGAAGACGTCGGGATCGATCGCCAGCTCCCCGGCCCGCAAGGAAACGCTGACCGCTCCCTTGCCGCTGCCGCGAGCGGCGTACGGCCGCCGAGGCGTCACGCCGCGCTCGGAGAAGCGCTCGCCCGTGAGCACCCAGGTGAGGGAGACCTGCCACCCCTCGTGGACGAGCGCGGCGCGCGTCGTGCCGCGCACCACCTCCTGCTCGGAGCGCGTCCATTCGACCATGCCGCCGAACGGACCGGCGTAGAGCCAGCCCTGCGGCGCGAGCCGCCGCCGGGTGCCGTCGGCCACCGCGGTGCCGGCGGCGGTGCCGTCGGCGCGGTAGGAGAAGTAGCTCTGTCCTCCTGGCGTGCGGTAGGAGGGCAGCCCGGGCGCGGCGGTCGATCCGGTGGTGCTGCCGGCGGTGGCCGCGAGGCCGAGGCCGAGCGACACGGCGGCGGGCGCCTCGCCTCGGGGGCGCTCGAACGGCCGGAAGACGAGGCGGGCCGCGATCTCCTTGTCGTCGTCGCCGTCGCTGTCGCCGGTGACGCCGTCGGCCTGGCCGTTGAAGGCGCCGAGCGCCAGGACCAGGCGCCCCTGCCAGGGCTCGGCGCTCGCCTGGACGCCGACGTCGCGCACCGGCGCCAGGGCGGAGGGGAGGCCGCGCTCGGCGAACGGCAGGTGGGCGTCGGAGAGCAGCGCCTCGAGGCCCACCGGCACCTTGAACTTGCCGGCCCGGAGGCGCAGCGCCGGGGTGACCTTCCAGTCGAGGTGGGCGTCGAGCAGCTCGCTCTTGCCGTTGCCGAAGTCGGGCATCAGGCGCAGCTCGAAGTCTCCGGCGAACACCGCCTCGACGATCGGCCGGGCGCGGCGGACGAGCAGGGTGTCGGTTCCCGGCCGCCGGTCGTCGGAGAGGACGAAGCGGCCGTCGGTCTGGAGCAGGCCCCGGAGCCTGAGCTGGAAGGCGCCGTCGGCCGACCGCCAGCCGAAGCCGTCCGCGCCGGCGAGGACGGTGGGTGCGGCCTCTTCCGTCGCCTCGCCCGGGGTTGCGCCGGCGCGCGAGAGCGCGCGCTCGAGCGTCTCGAGCCGCAGCGCGAGCTCCTCGGGCGCCGGCGGGTCCCCGCTCGCCGGAGCGGTTCCCGTCTGCTGGCCGGCGGCGGCGCTGCCGAGCAGGAGCGCTGCGATCGAGAGGACGAGGCGGAGCGGACGGCCGTTCATGGGGACTCCTCGAAGCTGCGCACGACGAGCAGCGGCGCGTCGCCGGTGCGCGAGACCAGGCGGCCGGCGATGCCGTCGAGCGCGACCTCGCCGGCCCCCTTCGGGAGCGGCACGCCGAGCACCAGCAGATCGTGGCCGCCGGCCAGGGCGGCGAGAATCTCCTCCTCGGTGGCGCCGAGCCCGAGGCGCGTCTCGGTCGCCACCCCGAGCGGCTCGAGGGTGCGCGCGCTCGCCTGCAGGAAGCGCTCGGCCTGGGCGCGGGCGACGGCGGGGCTCGACTCGGGGAGCACCGTGAGCACCGTGACGCCGGCCCCGAGATGGCGCACGAGGCGGCCGGTGAACGCCACGTCCTCCTTGCCCGGCTCGCCGACCGCGGCGCAGACCAGCACGCGAGCGGGGAGCGGACGCGGGCCGCGCACCACCAGCAGGTGGTGGTCGCCCGAGGCGAGCAGGCTCTCGGCGAGCGGGGTGCCCCGCCCCGCGGGGGCGCCCGCGATCACGAGGTCGGGCCCGGTGAGCCGGGCGGCCTCCGGCACCGCCGCCACCGCGCCACCGCGCGCCGGGCGGAAGGTGAGCTCGCCGAGGCCGCGCCCGAGCCGCTCGCGGGCGGTCGCCTCGTCGAGTCCGGCCAGGATCACTGCCAGCCGGGCGTGCGTGCGCCGGGCGAGCTCGCCGGCGAAGGCGACCGCCTCGAGCCCTTCCGCCGAGGGCTCGGCGAGGAGCAGGAACTGGAGACCCGGGTGGGCGAGGGCGTGGAGGCGGCGCACCGCGACGCGGACCGGATCGCCGGGGGCGAGGGGCAGCTTCCGGGCCTCGTGCGGCGGCCGGCTGGCGACCACCGCGAAGGCGCCCGCCCCGAACGGCACCGGCGGGGCGATCGCGCGCACCCCCACGAACGGCGGCAGCCGCAGCCGCAGATGCTCGAAGGCGCCCGCGAAGGAGCAGCTCTCGACCGTGCCCGTGCCCAGGACCGGGAGCGCCCCTGCCTCCTGCTCGCCGAGCAGGGCGACGTCCTCGGGGCGGAACAGGACCTGCACCCGCCGGCGCGCCGGCTCGGACTCCCCGCGGTGCTCGAGCGGGAAGTCGACGGGGCCGATGCGGACCCCCTGCTCGGTCGCCTCGCCCACCAGGAGGTTGGCGGCGCCGAGGAAGGTGGCCACGAACTCCGTCTGCGGGCGCAGGTAGAGCTCGCGCGGCGGCCCCACCTCGACCAGCCGGCCGAGCGCCATCACCGCGATCCGGTCGCCGAGCGCGAACGCCTCCTCCTGGTCGTGGGTCACGAACAGGGTGGCGATGCCGAGCTCGCGCTGGATCTCGCGCAGGCTGCGGCGTAGCTCGGTGCGGATGCGGGCGTCGAGGGCGCCGAACGGCTCGTCGAGGAGCAGCACCTCGGGCCGGTGGGCCAGCGCGCGGGCGAGCGCCACCCGCTGCTGCTGGCCGCCGGAGAGCTGCCGCGGCAACCGCTTGCCGAGGCCCGCGAGGCCGACCCGCTCGAGCAGCTCCTCGACCCGGTGGCGGCGCTCGGCGCGCGCCACGCCGCGCACCGCGAGCGCGAAGCCGACGTTCTCGGCCACCGTCATGCCGCGGAAGAGGGCGTAGCTCTGGAAGACGAAGCCGGCGCCGCGCGCCTGGGGGGGGAGCTCCGAGACGTCGCGGCCGTGCAGGAAGACGCGTCCCCGGTCGGCCGCGAGCAGGCCGGCGATGATCCGCAGCACCGTGCTCTTGCCGCTGCCGGAGGGTCCGAGCAGCACGCAGAGCTCGCCCGCCGGCAGCTCGAGCGAGAAGTCGGAGACGACGGGATGCCCGTCGTAGAGCTTCGCGAGGCCTTCGAGGCGGATCGACACCGGGCGCTCCCGTCCCGGAGCCTATCCGGCGGGAGGACCTCCTGTCAGGCGAGCGGAAGAGCGGAGACGGCGAGGGCCCCGTCGCCGGGGCCCTCGGGGTGCGGGCGGGAGGAGCCGGATCTCAGTCGCGGCGGCCGCCGAGCAGGCCGGCGCGGAAGAGGAAGTAGAGCAGCGTGAGCAGGGTCGAGATCGCGGCCGCGACGTAGGTGAGGGCGGCGGCGTTGAGCACCCGGTCCATCCCCTCCCGCTCCTGCGGCATCACGATCCCCTGGGCGACCGCCAGCTGCTTGGCGCGGGCCGAGGCGTCGAACTCCACCGGCAGGGTGACGATCTGGAAGAGGAGCACGGCCGAGAAGAGCACGGCGCCGAAGAGGACCATGTTCACCGAGGAGAGGAAGATCCCGAAGACCATCACCAGGTAGCCGAGCGTCGAGCCGATGTTGGCGGTCGGCACCAGCAGCGAGCGCAGCGCCAGCGGCCCGTACTTCGTGGCGTGCTGGATGGCGTGGCCGGCCTCGTGG
>JAHDVN010000040.1:0-1166 GCA_023384635.1 Thermoanaerobaculia bacterium | reverse complement strand
ACGCCGACGGCGGCGATCGAGGGCACGCCGTAGACCTGCTCGGAGAGCGCCAGCGTCTTGGTCATCGGGTTGTAGTGGTCGGTCAGCATCCCCCGGTGGGCGACCACCTTCACGTCCCGGATGCCGGCGCTCGCCAGCAGGCGCTCGGCCGCCTCGGCGCCGGTCAGGCCGGTGGCCACGCGCACCTTGGAGTACTTGTTGAAGGCGCTCTTGGTGCGGAAGCTCGCCCAGAGCGAGAGCAGCAGGGCCGGGGCGAGGAAGACGAAGTAGATCGGGTCGAACATCATGGCGTCGGGTACCTCCGAGTCACCCTGGGGAACGCCCGGGACACAGTGGGGCTGGGGGCGGGGGGGGCTTTTTCCCCGCGCCGCCGGCCGGCGCCGGGCGGGTCCTTCCGGGACCCCTCCCTCGCCGCATTCTACGTGGCCCGCCGCGGGGCGGATCGCGGGGGCGCGCGGCGCCTGCCGCCCCCTCAGGCGAGGGCGAAGCGCGCGGCGAGGCCGTCGGCCACCGCCAGGCCCCGCGGCGTCGGCCGCAGCCGGCCGCCGGCGAGCTCCGCCAGGCCGTCGGCCGCCAGCTGGGCGAGGAGCGCCCGGTTGGCGGCGGCGAGATCGAGGCCGTAGCGCTCCCGGAACCGCGCGAGGTCGATCCCCTCGGCGGTGCGCAGGCCGAGGAGCACCGTCTCCAGCCGCAGCGCGGCGAGGTCGAGCGTCTCCTCCCCGGCCAGCGGGCGCTCCCCGGCCGCCACCTGGGCCGTCCAGGGGCGGATCTTCCGCTCGTTCCACCAGCGCCGCGCCCCGCGCTCGTCCCAGGCGAACGAGTGCGCCCCCAGGCCGATCCCGAGGTACGGCGTGTGGTTCCAGTACTTGCGGTTGTGCCGGGAGCGGTGCTCGGGTCGGCGGGCGAAGTTGGAGACCTCGTAGGCGGGAAAGCCAAGCAAAGACAAGACTTTCTGGGTAAGGGAGAAGAGGCGGGCCTGGGCCGGTTCGGGGGCCTCGGCGAGCTCGCCGCGCGCTGCCCGGTATCCGAAGGGGGTGCGCTCGTGGATCGTGAGCTGGTAGCAGGAGAGGTGGTGGGGGGCGAGCGCGACGGCGGTCTCCAGGTTCCGCCGCCACGCTTCCTCGCTCTGGCCGGGCAGGCCGTAGATCAGGTCGAGCGAGACCCAC
>JAHDVN010000501.1 GCA_023384635.1 Thermoanaerobaculia bacterium | reverse complement strand
GCCGCTGCCCATGTCGGTGATCTGGAAGCCGTCGAGGTAGTACTGGTTGTCCCGCGAGCCGAAGAGGCCGCCGCGGTCCTGGTAGTAGTTGCCGCCCTTCGAGGCCGGCTCGGCGCGCAGCTCGAGGCCGTCGCCGTTGGGCACCACGTTGACCCCCGCCACGAGCTGGGCGAGGCCGCGGTAATCGCGGGCCACCGGCAGGGCGCGGGCGGCCGCGAGGTCGAGGTGCTCGGAGACCTTCGGCGTCGCGGTGGCGACGAGCGGCGCGGCGGTGACGATCTCGATCGCCTCGTCGAAGCTCCCGGCCGGGGGAAGCGGGATCACGATGCGGGTGGTCTCGCCCTGCCGGACCTCGGCGGTCGCGGCCGCGCCGGCCCCGGGCGCGGCGGCGAGCTCCAGGCGGTAGCTGCCGGCGGGCAGCGAGGGGAAGCGGGCCTCGCCGGCGGCGCCGGTCGCCGCCTCGCGCTCGCCGAGAAGGGCGGGCGAGGAGGCCCGCACCGCGACCCCCGCGGCCGGAGCGCCGTCGGCGCCCATCACCGCCACCACCAGAGTTCCGGTGCCCACGGCGCCGGCGGCGGCGGGCAGGAGCAGCAGCCCGGCGAGCAGGGCGGTCCGCAGGCGCGGGAGGGCGAAGCGGTGCTGGCTCATCGCGGAGGATCTCCTCTGCGGGCGGGGCCGAGGCGACGCCGCCCGCCGGTTCGCGAGCCCGGCGCCGGAAGCAGGGGCGGTGCCATCGGGCTCCGGCGGGCTCAGGGCTTCTCGTCCCGTCCGCGCTGGGCCTCGCCGGTCATCGGCACGAAGCGCACGGGAATGATGTTCTTCTTCTCGAAACCGGTGGGGGTGCGGGTGAGCACGAGGAGATCCTGGAAGAAGCTCCCCACCGGGACCACCATCTTGCCGCCGATCTTGAGCTGGTCGAGCAGCGGCTTCGGGATCTCGGGCGGCGCCGCGGTGACCATGATGGCGTCGAAAGGCGCCGCCTCGGGCCAGCCCGGGTAGCCGTCGCCCACCCGCGTGCGCACGTTGCGGTAGCCGAGCTCGCCGAGCAGGCGTCCGGCCTGCTGGCCGAGCGGCTCGAGGATCTCGATCGTGTAGACCTCCTTCGCCACCCGCGAGAGGACCGCCGCCTGGTAGCCCGAGCCGGTGCCGATCTCGAGGACTTTCTCGCCGCCGTCGAGCTCGAGGAGCTCGGTCATGAGAGCGACGATGTACGGCTGGGAGATCGTCTGGCTGGCGCCGATCGGCAGCGGGTAGTCCTCGTACGCCTGGGCCCGGAACGGCTCGGGCACGAAGAGGTGGCGCGGGACGGCCGCCATCGCCGCCAGCACCTCGGGCTGCCGCACGCCGCGGGCGCGGATCTGGCTCTCGACCATGGCGCGGCGCTGCGCCTCCAGCGGATCCCCCTGGGCGCCGGTCGCGGAGCCGGAGAGCGACGCGAGGAGGAGGGGCAGGAGCATCGTCAGGTGCAGGGGGCGGCGCCGTCCCCGCCGAGTGTGACGCGCCCCGGCGAATCTGTCTCCCCCCCCGGCGGCCGGCGGCCCCGGACGGCGGCCGTGCGGGCCGGGCCGTGGGGCGGGCGGCGGAAAGGGGGTGGGGGGAGGCATGCGGCGCGGCCGATTCTCTCCCTCCTGTGCTGCAAGACACAAGCCAGGCCGCGGCGGCGGCGTGCGCCGGCGGCGCGCTACCATCCGGGCACGGGCGCCGGTCTGCCCGCGCGGAGGTCGGCCGATGCTGCATTCCACCGAGGATATCCTGGCGCGGATCGCGCGACTGCTCGAGCGGTCGCCGGCGGCGCGGACGAGCGTGCTCTGGCGCGAGGAGCTCGCCGGCACCGCCGGCCACGGGGGCCGGGCCCGGCCGCCCGGACAGACGCTTTCGCGCACCGTCGTGGTCGGCGTGGAGGAGGGGGGCCGGTCGGGCAGCTGCGCCGTCTCGTCCGACGATCCCGATCTGCTCGCGATGGCGGTGCGGGAGGCGACCGCCGCGGCCCGCCTCCACCCCGGGCCACCGTGGCCCGACCGTCCGGAACCGGGGCCGGAGCCCGGCCCTCCGGAGGCGCGGCTGCCGCTGCACGATCC
>JAHDVN010000500.1 GCA_023384635.1 Thermoanaerobaculia bacterium | reverse complement strand
GGTCGGCCGCTTCGGCTCCGCCTGGCAGCCCGCGGAGCCGGGCGACCTCGAGCGGGTCGGCGTCGAGCTGCGCCGGGGGCTCGAAGGCTGGGACGAGTAGACCGCCTCTTCAGGCCGGACGGCGCTCGAGGACGACCAGCGTGAGGTCGTCGGCGAGCCCCTCCTCGGCCCGCCGCCGCCCGTCGAACGCCGCGAGGATGCGCCGGTGCAGCTCGGCGGCGCCGCCGCCCTGTCGGGCCAGCACGCGCAGGCGCTCGAAGCCGAACGCCTCGCCGTCGCTGCCGAGCCCCTCGGGCAGCCCGTCGCTGTAGAGCACCAGGAGGTCCCCGGGAGCGATCCGCACCGACTCGGTGGCGAGGTCGAGGTCGGTGCGCACGCCGAGTGGCAGGCCACCCCGGCCCAACTCCTCGAGGTCTCCCGATGCCCGTCGCAGGAGCGGGAACGGGTGCCCGGCGCCCACGTACTCGAGCTCGCCGGTCGCCGGGTCGAGGAGGCCGAAGAAGAGGCTCATGAAGGCCCGCGCGCCACCGGTGCGCAGCACCACGCGGTGCACCGCCCGCGCCACCGACGGCGGGGCGGGATCGAGCTCGATGGCGGTGTGGATGGCGGCGCTGGCGAGCGCCATGACGAGGCCGGCCGCCATCCCGTGGCCGCTCGCGTCGCCGGCCACGACGGCGATCCGGCCGCCGGCCACGGGCAGGAAGGCGTAGTAGTCGCCGCCGACCTCGTTCGCCGTGCGGTAGCCGTGCGCCACCGACCAGCCCGGGATCTCCACCTCCCCCGCCGGCAGGAGCTGGCGCTGCACGCCGCGCGCGACCTCCAGCTCGTCGCGCACCAGCACGCGGTCCACCAGCTCCATCGCCAGCAGGTAGACGAGGGCGAGGAGGCTCACGAAGTACCAGAACCCCGAGGCGTTGGCCTCCAGGTGGACGCCTCCCGCCCCCGCGACCGTGAAACGGCTGCCCGTCACGCCGAGGATCCCGGCCAGCAGCGCGAACGCGAAGAGCAGCCGTCGCGGTGGGGAGAGCTTGTAGGAGAGGCCGAGGAAGACGGTCCGCGCGCGGTGCAGGAAGCGGCGGATCCGCCCGCGCGGCTCCGGCCGGTCCGCCTGGTCGCGCGCCAGCACGGCGTAGGTCTGCGCCGCGTCCCGGGCGAAGAGGCGCCGGACGTCCTCCTGCCGGAGGCCCGCGGTGTAGTCGCGGACGAACTGCTCGATCTGCCGGAAGCGGCCCGGCCCGGTGCGTGGCTTCGCTCTCCCCACGGCTCCTCCTCGCTTACGATACGCTGACTCGGGGCGAAGGTTCGCCGGAGAGGAGAGCCCATGGGGAGCGGATTCCAGGCGGAGGTCGCACGGCTGCTGGAGGAGAGCGGAGACCGCCGGATCGTGGAGCGGCTCTGGGGGCGCGACCACACGCTCTGGAGCGAGAGCCCGGCGGAGATCTCGAACCGGCTCGGCTGGCTCGACGCCCCCCTGGCGATGCGCGAGCTGCTCCCCGCCCTCGCCGATCTCTCCCGCGAGACCCGCGAGGAAGGGGTGCACGACCTCGTGCTCCTCGGCATGGGCGGCTCGAGCCTCGGCGCCGAGGTCCTGGCGCGAATCTGCGGCCAGGCCCCCGGCCACCCGCGCCTCCACGCGCTCGACAGCACGGTGCCCGCCTGGGTACGGCGCGTCACGGAGGCGATCGATCCGCGGCGGACCCTCTACCTCGTCTCCTCGAAGTCGGGCTCCACGGCCGAGGTGGCGGCGCTCTTCGCGCACTTCTGGGAGCGCGCCACTGCGGCCGAGGGGCCGGAGGAGGCCGGGCTGCGCTTCCTCGCCATCACCGACCCGGGGACCTCGCTCGCCGCGCTCGCGGCCGAGAAGCGGTTCCGCCGCCTCTTCGAGAACCCGCCGGAGATCGGCGGGCGGTTCAGCGTCCTCTCCCTCTTCGGCCTCGTCCCGGCCGCGCTGCTCGGGCTCGACGTGCGGGCGCTCCTGGGCGGCGCGGCGGCGATGGCCCAGGCCTGCGGCCCCGGCACCCCGGACGCCGAGAACCCGGGCCTGCATGTGGGTATCGCCATGGCGGCCGCGGTCCGCTCCGGGCGGC
>JAHDVN010000039.1:12086-17039 GCA_023384635.1 Thermoanaerobaculia bacterium | reverse complement strand
TCCGTCCAGCGCTCGGCGGTGCGGGCGCGGTCGCCGGCGAGCTGGACGGCGCGCCGGACGGCCTCCACCGATCCCCCCTGGGGCGGCGGCGCCTCGCCCGACGGGAGCACCACGGCCCAGTCGGGCAGGGTGGGAATGAGGGCGCGCAAGAGGTCGCGCTCCATCGCCGGTCCGACGCCGGCGGCCTGGAGCTGCGCGAGGCGGGTCGCGAGCTCCTCGCTGCTGCCGGCGCCGGCGGCGGCGAGCACCAGCAGCTGCCCGGCGGTCTCCCTGGAGGCGGCTGGAGCCGGCCCGTCCCGGCCGGTGCCGAGCCGGCCCGCGAGGAGGCGCGAGAAGCGGTGCAGGCTCTCCAGTGCGGCCGGGGGGAGAGGCGCAGGCTCGGTGGCGGCGCCGGTCGGGCCCGCCACCCCGGCGTGGCGGGCCAGGGGGGGGGCGGGCGTGCGCGCCCGTGCAGTGCCGGCGCCGAGCTGAGCGAGCAGGGAGGCGAAGCGCTCCCGGCCCTCGTCCGGACAGCGCCGGAGCAGCTCGGCGGCGACCGATTGGAGGAACGGGGGGTACCGCGCGTCGGCGACGAGGCCGAGCTCGTGGATCTGGTGGACCTTGCGGAGGGCGTGGAAGAGGACCTCGGCGACCGCGAGCTCGCCCGGGCGGAGGTTGACCTGGTCGAAGGCCCAGCGCGCGAGCTGCTCGGCGGTGAAGCCGGGAGAGTGGCAGAGGAGACTGGCGATGGAGTCGGCGACCAGGAGGGGAGCGAGCTGATCGGCGAGATAGAGATCGAGCTCGTCGAGCGCCTCTCGGAGATGGGGATCCTCTGCCTGTGCCACGCGACCGACCTCGCGCTCCGAGTCTAGCCGCTTCCCGGACGAGCCTCCGAGCGCGTCTGGTACCCTGACCGAATGGAGCCGACGAAGTCCGCCGCCGAGATCGACCGCTTCCTGGCACGCTCCGCCCGCGCGGCCGGGACGCTGCTGCTGCTTGACTACGACGGGACGCTGGCGCCCTTCCGGCTCGAGCGCGAGCGGGCGGTCCCCTACCCCGGCGTGCGGGAGCGCCTCGCCAGGGCTGCCGGCACCTCCTGGCTGCGGATCGCGGTGGTCAGCGGCCGCCCGGCCGACGAGGTGGCGCAGCTCCTGGGTCTCTCCCCGCGGCCCGAGATCTTCGGCGGCCACGGCAGCGAGCGGCTCTCTCCCGACGGCCGCCGGGAGCGCGCGGCGCTCGCGCCGGAGGTGGCGGCGGCGCTCGACCGGGCGGCCGTGGCGCTGGCGGCGGCGGGCCTCTCCGAGCGCGTCGAGCGCAAGACGGCGAGCGTCGCGGTCCACTTCCGCGGCCTCGGTGGGCCGTACCGCGAAGCGGTGGTAGCAGCGGCCGAGCGCGAGCTCGCGGCGGCCGCGGCGGCGGGAGGGAGCGAGCTGCTGCCGTTCGCCGAGGGGCTCGAGCTGCGGGCCGAGGGGGTGCACAAGGGACGGGCGGTGGCGGCGCTTCTCGGCGAGGTGCCGCCGGGCTACGCCGTGGCCTATCTCGGCGACGACCACACCGACGAGGACGCCTTCGCGGCGCTCCCGCCGGGCGGGCTCGGCCTGCTGGTGGCGGACCGGCCGCGGCCGTCGCGGGCATCCGCCTGGCTGCGCCCGCCGGGCGAGCTGCTCGAGTTCCTGGACCGCCTGCTCGCCCGGGAGGAGGGACGATGAGGAGCAACCACGGATCCGCATCCGCGAGCGAGGCCGCGCCAGGAGCGGCGGGCCGGCTGGTAGTGGTCTCCAACCGGCTGCCCGTGGTGGTGGCGCGCGAGGGCGACGGCTGGCGGTTCGAGCCCGGGAGCGGCGGCCTCGTGACCGCGCTCGAGCCGGTGCTCGAGCGCCGGGGCGGGCTCTGGATCGGCTGGCCCGGGATCTCCCCCGAGGCGCTCGCCGAGGTGCGCCCCCACCTGGCCGACTTCGCGGCCGACCACCGCTTCCACCTCGAGGCGGTGCCACTCACCGAGCGCGAGCACGAGCTCTACTACGCCGGCTTCGCCAACGAGGTGCTCTGGCCGCTCTTCCACGACCTGCAGACCCGGTGCACCTTCGTGCCCGACTACTGGGAGGCGTTCCAGGCCGTGAACCGCCGCTTCGGCGAGGTGGTGGCCGCGGCGTGGCGGCCGGGCGACCTCGTCTGGGTGCACGACTACCACCTGATCGGCGTCGGGGAGACGCTGCGCGCCCGCGTGCCCGGCGCGCGGCTCGGCTTCTTCCTCCACATCCCGTTCCCGCCCCCCGACATCTTCGCCAAGCTCCCCTGGCGCCGCGAGATCCTGGAGGGGCTCCTCGCCTACGACCTGGTCGGCTTCCAGACCGGCCGCGACCGCCGGAACTTCGCCGCCTGCCTGCGGGCGTTCCTGCCCGAGGCGCCGGTGCGCGGACGGGGGCGGAGTCAGCACGTCGTCCACGCCGGCCGGCAGGTGCGGATCCTCTACTTCCCGATCGGGATCGATGCCCGCGCCTTCTCCGACCTCGCCGGGAGCGCGTCCGTGGCGGCCCGCGCGGCGCAGCTGCGCGCCGACCTCGGGGTGGAGAACCTGGCGCTCGGGGTCGACCGCCTCGACTACACGAAGGGGGTCCCGTTCAAGCTCGAGGCGGTGCGCCGGCTGCTCTCCGAGCGGCCGGAGTACCGGCAGCGCTTCACGCTCGTCCAGCTCATGGTGCCGAGCCGCGAGGAGGTGCCCGGCTATCAGCAACAGAAGGAGGAGGTGGAGCGGCAGGTGGGGGAGATCAACGGCGCCTTCGCCGAGCCCGGCTGGGTGCCGATCCAGTACCTCTTCCGCTCGGTTCCGCGCGACGAGCTCGCCGCCCTCTACCGCGCCGCCGACGTCTGCCTCGCCACCTCGCTCAAGGACGGGATGAACCTGGTTGCCAAGGAGTACTGCGCCTGCCAGGTCGAGCGCCGCGGGGTGCTCGTGCTCTCGGAGTTCGCCGGCGCCGCGGGGCAGCTCGAGCGCGGCGCGCTGCTGATCAACCCCTACGACATCGTCGGCCTCGCCGCGCGGATCCACGACGCCTGCCAGATGCCCGCCGAGGAGCGGCGGCTGCGAATGTCGATGCTGCAGCGCAACGTGGCGAGCGAGCACGTCTATCGCTGGGTCGACGACTTCCTGGCCGCCCTGCCCGCTGCGGCGGGGGCGGCGAGCGGGGCGGGCTGAGGGACAGGCGCCCGCCGGAGCGGCGTCTCAGGAGCCGCCGGCGGCGGCGCGGGGACGGATCGCCGCCCCGTCGGCGAGGTCGCGGAGTGCCTGGAACGGCCCGGCGACCACCTCGGCGCCGGCCGGCAGGCCGCGCACCTCGACGTCGAGACCGCCGATCACCCCGGTCTCGACCGGCGCGAAGCGGGCCCGCCCGCCCTCGGCGAGGAAGACCCCCTGCCGCTCGCCGCCGCCTTCGGCGCGCCGCAGCACCACCGCCTGGAGCGGCACGGTGACGACGTCGCGCACCTCTTCGGCGAGGATCCGGACGTCGCAGGTGAGCCCCGGGCGGAGCGTCGGCTCGGGGGCGTCGAGGCGCACCACGACGCGGAACTCGCGCGCCGCCGCCGCGCCCCCGGCGAGCGGCAGCGCGCTCGCCCCCACCTCGACCACGCGGCCGCCGAACTCCCGCCCCGGGACCGCCTCGAGGCTGACCGAGGCGCTCTGGCCGAGGGCGAGCCGGAGCACGTCGGCCTCGGCCACCTTCACCTCGGCGTCGAGCGCCGAGAGGTCGGAGAGAGTCATCAGGATCGTGCCGGGCTGGTTCTGGACCCCGATCACGACCATCTCCCCCTCGCGCACCGAGAGGCGGGTCACGACGCCGTCCATCGGGGCGGTGATCTCGGTCTTGGCCAGCGCGTCGCGGGCCCGCGCGCGCTGGGCGCGGCCCTGCGCCACCCGCCGGTCGGCCGCTTCGACGGCCGCCGCGGCGGCGTCGGCGGTGGCCCCCGCCGCGTCCACCTCGGCCTGGGACTGGATGCCCTGGGCGATGAGGGCGCGGGCGCGTTCGGCGGCGAGCCGCGCGTCGGTCTCCCGCGCGCGAGCCGCCGCGAGCTCGGCCTCGAGGGCGCGCAGCAGTGCCGCCGCCGCGTCCGCCTCGCTCGCCGCCTGCACCGGGTCGATGCGGGCGAGCACCTGCCCGCGCGCGACCGCCTCTCCCTCGGCCACCGCGAGCGCCACCAGGCGGCCCATGACGCTCGAGCCGATGTCGGCATAGCGGCTCGCCACGATCTCGCCCGAGGCGGTGACGAACGACTGGAAGAGGGGGCGGGAAGCGGCCGGTGCGAGGTCGACCGGCGTGCCCTGCTCGCGGCGGGCCCGCAGGCCGGAGACGAGGAGCGCCGCGGCCACGAGGAAGGCGAGTCCGACCAGCCAGCGCCAACGTCTCACGGGGCGGGACTCTAGCACCGGCGGGTGCTAGATTGGCGCCGCCCATGGCTCCCGCGACCCTCCCGGCCGGCTTCGCGCGCGCCTTCGCGCAGGGGCTGCGCTCGCTCCGCGGCAATCCGCTGCGCAGCGGCCTCGGGGTGCTGGCGATCGCGGTCGCGGTGGCGACGCTCGCCACCGTCCACACCGCGGTCGAGGGGCTCACCCTCTTCGCCCGCCAGAGCACCGCGCGGGCGTTCGGGAGCGACACCTTCGTCGTCGCCCAGGTCGGCGCGGCGGGGCAGGTGTCGCGCCGGGAGCTGGCGCGCAAGCTGGAGCGCAATCCGCCGCTTCGGCGCGCCGACGCCCGCTTCCTCGATGCCTTTGCCGGCGGCCGCGTCCTCTACGCGCCGATCGCCCAGCGGGGGGCCGAAGTGAGCGCCGGCGCGCGCACCTTCGAGAACGCGGCGGTGGCCGGGCCCGGCCACCGCCTGAGCGAGATCCGCGAGGTCGCGGTCGCCGAGGGGCGCTTCGTGTCGGCCGACGAGGTGCGCGCGGGGCGCCTCGTGGCGGTGCGCGGGCGGGACGTCGCC
>JAHDVN010000039.1:0-12076 GCA_023384635.1 Thermoanaerobaculia bacterium | reverse complement strand
GACGGTGCGCCTGGCCGGCCGCGGCTTCGAGGTGATCGGGGTGCAGGCGCGGCTGGGGACGTCGGGCGGGGTCTCGCTCGACCGCAACGTCTGGGTACCGCTCCCCGCCTGGGAGCGGGCCTACGGCGCCGCGCCGTCGCTCCAGCTCTCGGGCCGGCCGCCGGCGGGGCTGGCGGTGGCGGAAGCGGAGGACCGGGCGCGCGCCACGATGCGGGCGCGGCGGCGGCTGCCGCCCGGAGCGGAGGACAATTTCGACATCCTGGCCCCGGAGGCGGCCCGCAACTTCGCGCTCGCCGTCGCCGGCCGGGTCGGCGGCGTGGCGCCGGTGCTCTCGGCGATGGCGCTGCTGGCGGCGATCGTGGTGGTGGCGAACACGACGCTGGTCTCGGTCGCCCAGCGCACCTTCGAGATCGGGGTCCGGCGGGCGGTCGGCGCGACGCGCGGCGAGATCGTGCGGGAGGTGCTCGCCGAGTCGACGCTCGTGGCGCTCGTCGGCGGCGCCATCGGCACCGCAGTGGTGGCGCTGGCGACGCGAGTCCTCGCCGGTCCGCTCGGGCTCGAGCTCGCGCTCGCCCCCCGCACCGTGGCGCTGGCGGTGGGGCACGCGGCCGGGGCCGGGCTGCTCGCCGGCTGGTATCCGGCCCGCCGCGCCTCGCGGGTCGACATCATCCGCGCCCTGAGGGTCGAGTGAAGGGGCGGCGGCAGGGGGCGTTCGGTCGCATCGCCGCCGAGTCGGCACGCCTCGCGCTCGGCTCGATCCGGAGCCAGCCGCTGCGCTCGGGGCTGGCGATCGCCGGGGTGGTGATCGGGGTGGTCACGGTGGTCCTCGTGACCTCGGTCCTGGCCGGGGTGCGCAACCAGGTGGCGCTCCTCTTCCGCGAGTTCGGGAGCGACAACGTCTTCGCCTACCACCGCACCGGCGATCCCTACTCGCCCCCCTCGGAGGCGGAGGCGCAGCGCGTCCCGCTCGATCCGGCCTTCGCGCCGCGGATCGAGGCGCTCGGCGACGAGATTCGCGACGTCGCGGTGCAGCTGCTGGTGCCGACGGTGGTGGGCGGACAGGTGCTGATCGCGCGCTCCGGAGGCAACGAGTCGGACCGCGTGCTGGTGGAAGGAGTCTCGCCGAACTTCTTCGACGCCACCGACGCCGAGCTCGCGGCGGGGCGTCCGTTCACCGAGCTCGAGGAGCGGGTCGGCGCCCGCGTGGCGGTGGTCGGCGCCAACGTGGCGCAGGCCCTCTGGGGGCGCGGCCGCGCCACCGGGCGCGAGCTGCGCCTCGCCGGGGTCGCCTTCACCGTGATCGCCGAGGCCGAGCCGCGGCGCGGCGGCTTCTTCGGCGAGAACCGGCAGGACAACGTGGTGATGATCCCGCTCGGCACCGCGCGGCGCCTCTACCCCGAGGCCGAGCAGACGGTGCTCTACATCCGCGCCGAGCCGGGGCGGCGCGACGCGGCGCGCACCGAGGCGGAGGCGATCCTGCGCCGCCTGCGCGACCTCGGGCCCGGCGAGGCGAACGACTTCCACCTCTCGACCGCCGACCAGATCATCGCCCAGCTCGACCGCCTGGCGGCGGTGATCGGCCTCGTCACCGGAGCGCTCGCGGCGGTGTCGCTCGTCATCGGCGGCATCGGCATCGCCAACGTGATGATCATCGCCGTCACCGAGCGCACGCGGGAGATCGGACTGCGCCGCGCGGTGGGGGCGCGGCGCGGCGAGGTGCGGCGGCAGTTCCTGCTGGAGGCGGCGATCCTCTCGCTGGCCGGCGGTGCCGCCGGGGTCGCGGTCGCCTCGCTCCTCGGCGGACTGCTCACGCTCGCGGCCCCGGGGCTCGCCGCGGTGCCGCCGCTCTGGGCGGTGGCCGGCGGCCTCGCGGCGGCCACCGCGACCGGCCTCCTGGCCGGCTATCTCCCGGCGCGCCGCGCCTCGGCCCTCGATCCGGTGGAGGCGCTGCGCTACGAGTGAGGCCGGCGCCCGCGCCGGCCTCTCCCTCTTACTCCACCTCGCAGAGGCAGTGCGCGACGAGGCCCGTCGGATCGTCGAGCGCGAGCAGCGGCTCGAGGCGGCGCTCGATCTCCTTCCAGGAGCGGGCCGGCGAGAGGCCGCGCGGGGCGCGGGGCGCCTCTCCCGCGACCGCGATCGCGGCGCTGAAGAGCTGCTCGGCGAGCTTCTCCTTCCAGGTCCGCTCCGGCTCGAGGTAGCGGACCTTGGGCTCTCCTTCGAGCCCCGCCCGCCCGGCGGCGGCGGCGATCGCCTCCTCGAGCCCGCCGAGCTGGTCGACGAGCCCGATGCTCTTGGCGTCGGCGCCGCTCCAGATGCGGCCGCGCGCGATCCGGTCGACCTCGTCGCGGCTCATGTTCCGGGCCTTGGCCACCCGCTCGAGGAACTCCTCGTAGCCGCGGTCGATCATCAGCTGGACGAGCTCGCCGGCGCGCGGATCGAGCGCCCGGTCGGGCCGGATGGCGCCGGAGAGCCAGGTCGTGCCGACCCCGTCGATGGTGACGCCGAGGTACTTCGCGAGCGGCTTCTGGAAGGTCGGGATCATGCCGAAGATGCCGATCGAGCCGGTGATGGTGTCGGGGCTGGCCCAGATCTCGTCCGACGAGGTCGCGATCCAGTAGCCGCCCGAGGCGGCGACCGAGCCCATCGAGACGACCACCGGCTTGCCGGCGCCGCGCGTGAGCTCGAGCTCGCGCCGGATCACCTCGGAGGCGAAGGCGCTGCCGCCGCCCGAGTCGACGCGGAGCACCACCGCCTTGATCTTCTCGTCCTCGCGCGCCTGGCGCACGAGAGCGGCAGTCGAGTCGCCGCCGATCTCGCCCGGCGGCCGCGTGCCGTCGAGGATCGTCCCCTTGGCGACCACGACCCCCACCGCGTCCCCCTTGGCCGGCTTCTTCCCGCGCCGGCCGCTCGCCTTCAGGTAGTCGTCCACGCCGATGCGGGAGAAGCCCTTGCCGTCCTCCTCCTCGCCGACCAGCTCGACCATCCGCGCCCGCACCTCGTCGCGGTTCGAGAGCTTGTCCACGAGGCCGGCCTCGAGGGCCAGGCGGGCGCCGTCGCCGCCGGCCGCGCGCAGGCGGGCGGCGATCCCCGCGAGAGGCTGCGCGAGCGCCTCCGGGGGGGGCGTGCGCGCGGCGGCGGCGTCGCCGAGGTAGGAGCCCCAGAGGTCGCCGAGCACGTCGAGGTACGACTCCCGCGCCTCCGGCGAGATGCCGTCGCGCAGGTAGGGCTCCACCGCCGACTTGTACTCGCCGACCCGGAAGACGTGGACGTCCACCTCGTACTTGTCGAGGCCGGCGCGGAAGTAGGGGCGCCAGAGGCCGTAGCCGTCGAGCAGCACCATCCCCATCGGATTGAGGTGGACCTCGTCGGCCTGCGCGGCGAGGTGGTAGGAGCCGGTGGTGAAGAGGTCGCCGGCGGCGACCACCTTCTTGCCCGCGGCCTTGAACTCCCCGATCGCCTGCTCGAGATCCTGGAGCTTGCTCGGCCCGATGCCGGTCAGCTCGTCGGTCTGGAGGTAGAGCGCCGCGATCCGGTCGTCGGCGCGCGCCTCGTCGATGGCGTCGAGGAGGTCGGAGAGCAGCGTCTCCTCCTCGGTGCTGCCATCGAGCTTCCCGAGCAGCCGCGCCAGCGAGTCGCCCGAGAGCTGCTCGACGACCTGCCCGCGAGGGGCGAGGACGAGGGCGGCGCGCTCGGGCACCTCCGGCCCGCCGCCGCCGCGGGCGGCGGCGAGGAGGGCCGCGGGCGCGAGCGGGGAGAGGGGGGTGAAGGTGAGGCGGCGGAAGCGGTCCAGACCGCGCCAGAGGCCGCGCGCGATCCGGAAGAGGAGATTCGGCCGGGAGCTGTCCATGGGAGTCCTCCAGGGCGCCGCGGGCGGCGCTGCCCCCGGCCCGGGGCGATTCTATGCGCCGGCCCGGCTCACGCCGAGGGCGGCGGTCCGAAGGAGCGCTCGAAGAGGGCGTGGATCGCGGCGCGCCCTTCGTCGCTGAGCGAGCGCGTGCCGGTGCCGGCGAACGGCCGGTCGCCGATCTCCGGCTCGGCCGGGCGCCACTCGCCCTCCCGCCAGCCGAACCAGGCGCGGCGCTCCTGGTCGAAGACGTAGAGCTCGCGGTTGAAGAGCTTGGCGAGCTCCACCCCCCAGCCCGTCCCCCCCGTGACCGTCCCGTCGGCCTGGATCCAGCCGATGGCGAAGACCTGGTACGCCTCGTTGACCATGTGGAAGAGGGACTGGATGACGCGGCGGATCCGCTCGGCCTCGTGGTAGGTGCGCCCCATCCGCTTGGAGACGATCTCCATGCTGACGTCGCCCTTGGCGAGCTCGGCCTCGGAGAGGAGGCGGACGTCCTCGCCCCACTCCATGAGGTGGCCATCGAAGGAGAGGGTGACCTCGGAGAGGCGCCAGCGGCGGGCGGTGCGGCCGAACTCGGCCTCGGCGCCCTTGTGGCCGCCGCTGTAGAGGAGGGGTCGCTTGCTGTCGTGCATCGGTTCGGCTCCCTGGGGCGAGAGGCCCCGGCAAAGAACGCGGAAGTATAGGACATCGGGGGAAATCGGGGGCGCACCGGGGGGGGCCGGGGGCGGCGGCTGCCGGTAGACTCCCGCCGTGCCCCGTCCCGCGCCCTGGCAGGCGCTCTCGGAGCGCCTCGGCGCCAGCTCCCCGTTCCGCGCCCTCCCGGCCCTGCTGGAGCGGGGCGCGGAGGTGGTGCGCCTGCCGCTGCCGGCTGCCGGCTGGGTGCTCGATCTGCTCGCCGAGCGGACCGGCCGGCCGGCTCTCGTCCTCCTTCCCCACGAAGGCGACGCGCTGGCGCTGCTCGAGGCCGCCGAGCTCACCGGAGGCACGGCCGCGCACTTCCCCGCCCCGCCGCTCTCCCCCTACCACGAGGGGGAGCCGTCGCTCGCGGTGCGCGCCCAGGAGGCGGTGGCGCTCGACCTCGCCGGGAGCGGCCGGGTGCGGCTCCTCCTCGCCACCCCGCGCGCGCTCTTCCGCCGGCTGCCGCGGCCCGAGGCGCTGGCGGCGGCGACCAGGAGCCTCGCCCCGGGCGAGCGGCTCGACCCTGGCGAGCTCGCCCGCCACCTCCTGGAGCACGGCTACCGCCGCGTCGACCTCGTCTCGGAGGTAGGGGAGCTGGCGGTCCGCGGCGGCGTCGTCGACCTCTTCCCGCCCGGCGAGCCGGGGCCGGTGCGCCTCGACCTCTTCGGCGACGAGATCGAGTCGGTCCGCCGCTTCGACGCGGTCAGCCAGCGCACCGTGGAAGAGCTCGCCGCGGTGCGGATCCTCCCCCTCGCCCCGTTCCCCGAGGGCCCGGAGGCGGCCGGCGCCCTCGCCGACCTCCTCGCCCGCCTCGCGGGCGAGGACCCGGGCCTGGAGGTCGCGGAGCGGCTCGCGGCGCTGCGGGGCCAGGGGAGGTTCCCGGGCTGGGAGCAGGCGCTGCCGCTCGCGGCCCCGGCGACCGCCGGCCTCGCCGACTATCTGCCGCCCGCGGCGATCGCGGTCGCGGTCGACCTCCCGGCGCTCCTGGCGGAGGCGCGGCAGCACGCGGCGCGGCTCGAGGCCGAGTACGCGGTGCGCGCCGGCGAGCGGCGGTTGGCGATTCCGCCCGACCTCGTGGAGACGCCGCTCGCCGAGGTCGAGGCACGGCTCGCCGCCTCGCCGCTCCGGCTCGGGGCGCTGATCGGCGAGCGCGGCGCCGGGGTCGACTTCGGCGGTTCGCTCTCCGACCTCTTCCACGGCCAGCTGCCGCGCTTCCCGCGCGAGGTGGAGACCGCCCGGGCGCGGGGGGAGCGGCTCCTGCTCGTCGCCCCGCCCGAGCGCTTCGGGGCGCTCGAGGAGCTCCTCGCCGGCCGCGAGGTGCCGGTCGGCGCCGGCGGCGTCGAGCTCGTCGAGGGGGAGCTCGGGCGCGGCTTCCGGCTCCCCGCGGCCGGCGTGGTCGTCTTCTCCGAGAGCCAGCTGCTGGCGCGGCCGGCGGGCGCCGAGCGCCGGGCCAGGGCGCGCTTCGGCCCCTTCCTCTCGGGGATGCGGGATCTCAAGGTGGGCGACTACGTGGTCCACACCGACCACGGGATCGGGCAGTTCGTGGCCGTGCGTGCGGTGGCCGGCGAGAGTGGCCCCGAGCTGCCCGCCTCGCTGCGCGCGGCGCGGCCCGCCGCGGCGCCGGCCGCCGAAACCGAGGTCATGGAGATCGCCTACGCCGGCGGGCGACGGCTGCTCGTCCCGCTCTCGCGGCTCGACCAGGTGCAGAAGTACTCGGGAATCGAAGGGGTGGCACCCCGGCTCGACCAGCTCGGGGGGAGCTCCTGGAACCGGACCAAGGCGCGGGTCAAGCGCAGCCTGCGCGAGATGGCCGGCGAGCTGCTGGCCCTCTACGCCGAGCGCCAGCTCGCCCGCGCCCCGGCGATGGGCGGCGAGACGGACCTCGAGCGCCAGTTCGCCGCCGCCTTCCCCTTCGAGGAGACGGCCGATCAGCTCGAGGCGATCGGCGCCATCCTCGCCGACCTCGAGCGGGAGACGCCGATGGATCGCCTGCTCTGCGGCGACGTGGGCTTCGGCAAGACCGAGGTGGCGATCCGCGCCGCCTTCCGCGCCGTGGCGGCGGGTTGGCAGGTGGCGGTGCTGGCGCCGACCACCATCCTCGCCGACCAGCACCTCGAGCGCTTCCGCGAGCGCTTCGCCGGCTTTCCGCTCCGGGTGGAGATGATCTCCCGCTTCCGCAGCGCCGCCGAGGTGCGCGAAGTGCGCCGGCAGCTGGCGGCGGGGCGCGTCGACATCCTGGTCGGCACCCACCGCCTCCTCTCGCGTGACATCGAGGTGCCACGCCTCGGGCTCGTGATCATCGACGAGGAGCAGCGCTTCGGCGTGGCGCAGAAGGAGCGGCTCAAGCAGCTGAAGAAGAACGTGCACGTGCTGGCAATGACGGCGACCCCGCTGCCGCGCACCCTCCAGATGTCGCTCGCCGGCGTGCGCGACCTGTCGGTGATCGAGACCCCGCCGAAGGACCGGATGGCGGTCGAGACCGCGATCCTGCCGGTCTCCGACGAGCTGGTGCGCGAGGCGGTGGAGGTGGAGCTCGAGCGCGGCGGTCAGGTCTTCTTCGTGCACAACCGGGTCGAGTCGATCGACGAGACGGCGCGCTGGCTCGGCGAGCTGGTGCCGGGGGCGCGCGTCACGGTCGGGCACGGCCAGCTCGACGAGGAGGAGCTCTACCGGCGGATGCACGCCTTCACGCGCGGCGAGTTCGACGTCCTGGTCGCGACCACGATCATCGAGAACGGCATCGACATCCCCAACGTGAACACGATGCTCGTCCACCGCGCCGACCGCTTCGGGCTGGCGCAGCTCTACCAACTGCGCGGGCGGGTGGGCCGCAGCAGCCAGCTCGGCTACTGCTACCTGCTCGTCGCCCCCGACCGCGCGCTCGCCGGCGACGCGCGCAAGCGGCTGGAGGCGCTGCGCGAGTTCACCGAGCTGGGGGCGGGCTTCCGCATCGCGGCTCGCGATCTCGAGATCCGCGGCGCCGGCAACCTGCTCGGCGCCGAGCAGAGCGGGCACATCGGCGAGCTGGGAATCGAGACCTATCTCAAGATGCTGGAGGAGACGGTGCGCGAGCTGCGCGGCGAGGCGGTCGAGGAGGCGCCCTCGGTGGCGCTCGACCTGCCGGTGCCGATGGCGATCCCGGCGAGCTACATCGCCGAGGCGAACCTGCGCATGGAGGTCTATCGCCGGCTGGCGCTCGGCGAGGAGTCGGAGGAGGACCTGGTGGGCGAGCTCACCGACCGCTTCGGACCGCCCCCGCCCGAGGTGGGGGCGCTGCTCGAGATCGCGGGCCTGAAGCGCCTCGCCGAGCGGCTGCGGGTGCAGTCGATCTCGGCCCAGGGGGAGCGGATCACCTTCCGGCTCCGGCGCGACGCCCGCGTGGACGTCGACCGCCTGGTGCGCCTGGTCGCGAGCCGCCCCGGCGCCGCCTTCAGCCCGACCGGCGTCCTCACCCTGGAGACCCGGAGCCAGCCCTGGCTGCCGCTCGCCCGGGGGATCCTGGAGGCCCTGCAATGAAGTGGCTCCCCGCGTGCCCGCTGCTCCTCCTGGCCGCTCTGGCCGCCTGTGCGGCGCCGGGCGATCTGCCCGGTCCCGACGTCGTGGCCCGCCTCGCCGGCGGCGACGTGCGGCGGGCGGAGTTCGACGCCTATCTCGCGCGCAACATCGGCGAGGGGGGCGAGGCGCTCGCGAGCGCGCCGCTCTCCGCGCTCTTCGACCGCTTCCTCGAGGAGCTGCTCCTCTGCCGCCTGGCCGAGCAGCGCGGGGTGGCGAAGCGGGGCGATCCGCCGCGCCGCGCGATCGACGCCCTGCTCGCCGCCGACGGCCCGCTCGCGCCCTCCGAGGAGGAGGTGGCGCTCTACTACGGCCGCCACTCCGGGCAGTTCCGCACCCCCGAGCGGGTCCGCCTCTGGCAGCTGCTCACCGGCGACCGGCGGGTGGCCGAGCGGGCGCGGCGCGACCTGGCTGCCGGCGGGCGCTTCGAGACGGTGCTCGAGCGGGCGCAGCGGGAGGACGCCGCGGCCGACGGGCGGCTCGAAGGGGAGATGGCGCTCGCCGACCTGCCGCCGGTGCTGGCCGGCGCCGTGGCGCGCCTCGCGCCCGGAGAGACGAGCGGCGTCGTGGAGGCCGAGTACGGCTTCCACGTCTTCCGCCTCGAGGCCCGGACGCCGGCCCGCACCCAGCCGCTCCCCGAGGCGGCACCGGAGATCCGCCGGCAGCTCGCGCGCCAGAGGGCGGACGCCCGGCTGGCCGAGCTGCTCGCGGCGGCGGAGCGGGGTGCCGCGGTCACGGTGTACGATCGCACCCTCCCGTTCACCTACAGCGGGAGATTCCCCGTCGCGAGGCCCTATGGTTAGCTGGCGCACCTTTCTCTCCCTCGTCCTGCTCGCGGCGGCCGCCCTGCCCGCGGAGGAGATCAACCGCATCGTGCTCCGGGTCAACGACCGGATCGCGACGCAGAAGGAGTACGAGTCGCGCCGGGACGACCGCGTGCAGATGCTCGCGAGCGCCCAGGGGCTCGACGAGGCGGAGCGGCGACGGCTCGTGGCGGAGGCGGGGCGGGCGACGATGAAGGAGATCTTCGACGAGCTGCTGATCCTGTCGCGCGCCCAGCAGATGCGGGTCATCGTCACGCGCGACCAGATCAACCGGGCGCTGGCGGCCAGCCGCGAGCGCTACGGGCTCGCTTCCGACGAGGAGTTCGCGGCGGCCCTCGCGGAGGCCGGCCTGCGCCTCGACGACTACCGGGTGCGCCTCGAGCGGCAGCTGCAGTGGCAGGAGGTGATCGGCCGCGAGGTGCAGCCGAGGATCAAGGTCGACGAGGAGGCGGTGCAGCGCTTCTACCGCGAGAACGCCGACCGGTTCCGGGTTCCGGAGCGGATCGAGGTCCAGGAGATCGTCGTGCTCGAGCAGGCGCGCCCCGGCGACCCCGAAGGGCTGCGCGCGCTGGCGGACGGGATCCACGGCCGTCTCGTGGCCGGCGAGGGGATGGCCGAGGTGGCCGCAACCCACGCGGAGCGGGGGGAGACGTCGGCCCTCGTCGAGCTCGGCTGGGTCGAGCGGGGGGAGCTGGACACGGCCCTCGAGGCGGCCGCCTGGGCGCTCGCTCCGGGCGAGATCAGCGCCCCGGTCCCGGCCCGGGGCGGTCTCCACATCGTGCGCGTGGCCGCCCGCGAGCCGGCCGGCCTGCGGCCGCTGGCGGAGGTCCGGGCCCAGATCGAGGCCGCCGAGCAGGACCGCCAGTACGAGCGGGAGATGGGGCGCTATCTGGCGGAGCTGGCGGCCCGCGCCTTCGTCGCCGAGAGCCTCCCCCCGGACGCGGCGGGCTATCGGGAGCTCGCGCCGCCGGCCGAGGTCGACCCGCTGGCGCCAGTGGCGACGCGATCGGAGAGCGGACCCGAAGGCGAGCCAGAGGCGGGAAGCAAGGCCCCCTGAACGGGCGTTCGCCCGCGCGACCCCCGGCGGTGCGGAGACCGCCGGGGGTATTCTCGTCTCTGCTGGTGGACTAAAATGGACAAAAGTGGAGAAAGCTCCTAGACTCTCGTTCCAAACTCCAGCGGGAGCTGGCAGATCATGTTACGGGGTAGCGCAGTTGCGACCATCGACGACAAGGGGCGCCTCAAGGTGCCCACGGACCTCCGCCGTCTGCTCGAGGAGCGGTGGGGGCCCGACCTGTACGTCACCTCCGTCCTCGGCGACTCGGCGCTGATCTATCCCCTGCCCGTCTGGGAGGAGATCGAGGCCCGGCTGGCCGCGATGCCCTCCACCGACCGGGTCCGGCAGCGCTTCCTGGAGCGGGTCAGCTACTTCGGCCAGCAGCTGCGGTTGGACGGCCAGGGGCGGCTGGTGGTGCCGCAGATCCTGCGCGAGGCGGCCGCGATCACGGGCGAGGTGGTGGTCAGCGGCAGCCTGGACCACCTCGTGGTCTGGAACCGCGACCGCTTCGTCCGGAAGCTCGCCGAGGAGCCGTTCACCGAGGGCGACTTCCAGGCCCTCGCCGAGCGCGGGGTCTAGGGCGGGGCCGCCGGGGTGGAGGGAACCGTTGGATGGAACCCATGAGCCGGTGCTGGTGGCCGAGTGCCTGGGCTTCCTCGAGCCGGGGCGGGGCGGGGTCTACGTGGACTGCACGGTGGGCCTCGGCGGGCACGCGGCGGCTCTCCTCGCCGCCGCGCCGGCCGCACGCCTGGTCGGGGTCGACCGCGACCCCCAGGCCCTGGCGCGCGCCGCAAGGCGGCTCGCTCCCTTCGCCGGGCGGTGGCAGCTCGTCGCCGGCCGCGTCGGGGACCTCGCCGAGCTGCTGGCGCCGCTGGAGCTGCCGCCCCTCGCCGGCATCCTCGCCGACCTCGGCGTCTCCTCGCTGCAGCTCGATCTCGCCGCGCGGGGCTTCAGCTTCCGCCGCGACGGTCCCCTCGACATGCGAATGGGCGGCGACGGCCCGACGGCGGCGGAGATCGTGAATCACTTCCCGGAGGCCGACCTGGAGCGCCTGCTGCGAGAGTACGGCGAAGAGCACGACGCGCGGCGGATCGCGCGCCGGCTCGTCGCGGAGCGCGCCCGCCGGCCGTTCGCGACCACCGCGGAGCTGGCGGGCGCGGTGACCTCCGCGAAGAGGGGGGACCGCCGGCGGGAAGGCCGGGTCGGCCCGGCCCCCCGCCCCGTCCCGGCGCGGCGGCTGGAGGTCAACCAGGAGCTCCCGGAGCTCGAGCGGATGCTCGGCCGGGCGATCGACCTGCTCGACCGGGACGGCCGCCTGGTGGTGATCTCCTACCACAGCCTCGAGGACCGGATCGTCAAGCGGCGGCTGCGCGACGCGGCCCGCGGCGAGGTCGAGGCGACGACCGGCCAGACCCGCGCCGAGAGCCGCGCCCTCGAGCTCCTCACCCGCAAGCCCGTGCGGCCCGGCCCCGGAGAGCTCGCCGCCAATCCGCGCTCCCGCTCGGCGCGGCTGCGCGCCGCCCGGAGGATCTGACCGTGCCGGTGCCGAGCATCTACGCTCCGCGGCGGACGGTCGTCAACTCGTACCTGGTCCGGGAGCGCGACCGGCGACGGGTGCGCGAGCTGGTCTGGGTGGTGGTGGCGCTCGCGCCCCTCGCCCTCGCGCTGCTCGGCTACACCTGGCTGCGGCTCGAGCAGGTGCGGGTCGGCTACCGGATCGAGCAGCTCGAGCGCAGTCTCCACCGGATCGAGCAGAGCGAGCGGCAGCTGCGGCTGGAGGCGGCCTATCTCGCCAGCCCCGCGCGGGTCGGAGTGCGGGCGGCGGCCGAGCTCGGACTGGCTCCGCCGGCCCTCGCGCAGCTGGTCTTCGCGGAGGAGGCGCGGTGAAGCACGGCCGCCTGCTCTTCGTCCTCGGCTTCGCCGCGGCCTGGATGGGCGGCGTGGTCTGGCGCCTCTGGGACCTCCAGATCCGGGAGCACGAGAGCTACGTCCGGCGAGCGGTGCGCCAGCAGCAGCAGGTGCTCGAGCTCGACCCGCCGCGCGGCACCATCTACGACGCCCGCGGCCGCGCGCTCGCCGTCTCGGTGGCCGACGAGTCGCCGAACGCGGTGCCCCGCG
>JAHDVN010000499.1 GCA_023384635.1 Thermoanaerobaculia bacterium | reverse complement strand
GCGAGGTCGTCGGGGTCGAGGACGCCTGGCGTGCCGGCGTCGCGGGCCAGCACCACGGTGCGCTCGCCGCTCTGGAGCAGGTCGCCGGGGGCGACGTCCGCGCCCCAGGCGAGCTCGCCCGCGGCGACGTCCACGATCCGCCAGGCGAGGGCGGCCGGATCCGCCCCGGCCTCGCTCACCGTGGCGGCGAGCAGCTCGCGGCGGGAGAAGGCGAGGCCGCGCGCGGCGAGATCGGCGATCCCCGCCGCCACCCCGGCCGCGACCTCCGGCGGCGCCTCCGCCGCCGGCTCGAGCTGGGTGAGGCCGAAGGCGCGCGAGGCCGGGCCGGCGGCGCCCGGGAGCGAGGCCACCACCGCGGGGAGCTCGTGGCCGGGCGCGAGGACCTCGGCGGCGCCGGGCGAACGGAAGCGCAGCGCCGGCGTCAGGCTCTCCTCGCGGTCGAAGAGCTCGATGCGGACGTGGAAGCGCTGGGTGCCGAAGTCCGGGACCACTCCCTCCGGGCCGGCGCGCTGCACGCCGTGGCGGGGCACGACCGAGCCCGCGACGCTCCAGGTGGCGGGCCAGTCGGCGCGGAAGAGCTCCTCGAACTGGAAGCTGGCGAGCTCCCCTGCGGAGGCGACCTCGAGGTACGGTGTGCGCCCCTCGACCGTGAACCAGCGCACGCGGGCGATGCGCGCCCGGTCCCAGCGCCGGAGCCGCTCGGCGGGGACCACCGCGCCGCCGACCTCGAGCCGCGGCGCCTCGGTGTAGAAGACCGGCGTCGCGCCGTCGCGCCCCTCGAGGACGGCGTGCAGGCGGAACGGCTCTCCCGCGGCGAGCGCCGCGACGCCGGCCCGCGCCACGCCCTCCCCCTCCACCTCGATCGCCACCCAGGCGCGCTCCAGGCTCGGCTCGAGGCGCTCGCGGACCTGGGGCCAGAGGAGGAAGGCGAGCACGGCCACGAGCAGGCCGGCGGCGATGAGGAGGGTGTTGCGCTGTTCGGGGCTCACACCCCGATTCTAGAACGGCGCCGCGCTCAGCCGCCGAGGTCGAGCTCGGCGAGCTTCGCCACGATGTCGCGATACTGGCTGTTGGCGCCGTAGACCTCCACGAACGCGGTGTAGGCCGCGCCCCGGTCGCCGAGCGCGAGGTAGGCATTGCCGAGGTCGTAGAGCAGGCCCCAGCGCGTCTCCTCCGCCAGCTCCGGCGCCTCGAGCGCCCGCCGGTACCACTTCACGGAGAGCTCCGGCATCCCCTTCTCCAGGAAGCAGACGCCGAGCATCGCGCAGCAGTCCACGAGGAAACGGGGGTCCTTCGAGGCGAGCTGGAACTCGCCGATCGCGTCGTCGAGCAGGCCCATCTCGCGGTAGGCGATGCCGAGGTTGTAGTGGGTGTCGAAGTCCTCCGGCGAGAGGTGCTCGGCCACCCCCTTCTTGAATCCCTCGACGATCTCCTCGAGCGACGGCTCCTTGGTCGCCCCGAGCAGCTCGGCGCCGGCGATGCCGGGCTCGTGGGAGAGCTCCTCCTCGAGCGCGCCGGCGAGGTCGAAGAAACCCTCCTCGTCGTCGAAGAGCTTCGCCTCCACCTCGCGCGCCTCGGGCGCCTTGGCGATCACCTCGTCGAGCCAGAGCAGATCGTCCGGGGTCGGCGGCGGCGGCGCCGGCACCCCCTCGGGCGGAGGGGCCCGCATCGGGATCACGATCCCGGGCAGCTCCTCCACGTCCACCACGCCGGCCGGGCCGGCGGGCGCCGGACCCGGAGCAGCCGCCGCGGCTGCCGCCGGGATCTCGGGGACCGCAGCCGGCTGGACGAGCTCCGGAGCGGCCGGAGGCGCGGCCTCGGGAGGCACGGGCTCGCGTGCCGGAGCCTCGACTGCCGCCGGCTCCACCCGTGCCGGCGGCGGAGCGATGGCTGGCGCCGCGGGCGCGGGCGGCCGCGGTGCCGCCGGGCGGGCCGGCTTGGCCAGCACCTCCGAGGCGAGGGCGTCGAGCGCGGCCTCCAGCCGCTGGCCGACCTCGGCGGGGCGAGCGGCGGGGCGCTTCGCCGGCACCTTCTTGCCCTTGGCCGGCCCGGAGAGCTCGTCGACCAGCGCGGCGAGGCGGTCGGTCGCCTCCGGCCGTGCC
>JAHDVN010000038.1 GCA_023384635.1 Thermoanaerobaculia bacterium | reverse complement strand
CCGGCGGCAAGGAGATCCTCTTCGCCCTCGGCTACTCGCACCCGATCGTCTACCGCGTGCCCAAGGGCATCGAGATCGAGATCGAGAAGAACACGAAGCTGATGGTGAGCGGCGCCGACCGGCAGGTGGTCGGGCAGGTCGCGGCCGAGATCCGGCGGCTCCGTCCGCCCGACCCCTACAAGGCCAAGGGGATCAAGTACGCGGGCGAGATCCTGCGGCGCAAGGTCGGCAAGGCCGGTGCGAAGTGAGCCGGCGCGAGGTGAGGCGATGAGCACGGTGAACAGGGACAAGAAGTGCCAGGTGAAGAGGGCGCGTCGCGAGCGGGCGCACAAGCGCCTGCGGCAGCGCGTCGAGGGAACGCCGGCTCGCCCGCGACTTTCCGTCTTCAAGAGCTCGCGTCACCTCTACGCACAGGTGATCAACGACCTCGGAGGTCACACGATCGTGGCTGCGAGCACGCTCGAGGCCGGGGTTCGCGAGTCGCTCGGCAACGCCGCGGCCTGCAACCTCGCGGCGGCGAAGCTCGTCGGCGAGATGGTGGCCGAGCGGGCGCTCGCGAAGGGGATCACGGCGGTGGTGTTCGACCGCGGTGGCTATCGCTATCACGGCAAGGTTAAGCAGATCGCCGAGGCCGCGCGGGCCAAGGGCCTGCAGTTCTGATCGCGACGGACCGCCAGGGGCGACAAGGAGACCGGAGTTGGCCAGGGATTTCGAGCAGAAGACCGAGTTCTTCGAGCAGGTCGTGCACATCAACCGCGTCACCAAGGTGGTGAAGGGCGGAAAGAACTTCTCCTTCTCGGCGCTGGTGGTGATCGGCGACGGTCAGGGACGCGTGGGTTACGGAGCGGGCAAGGCCAAGGAGGTGCCGATGGCCATCCGGAAGGGCATCGAGATCGCCAAGAAGAACCTGATCTCGATCCCGGTGGCCGGGACCTCGATCCCGCACGAGTCGCTCGGTCGCTACGGCGCCGGGCTGGTGCTCCTCAAGCCGGCCTCGGCCGGCACCGGCGTCATCGCGGGCGGCCCGGTCCGGGCGGTCATCGAGGCATCCGGGATCCAGGACATCCTCACGAAGTCGCTCGGCTCGACGAACCCGCACAACGTGGTGAAGGCCACATTCGCGGCGCTGCTCCAGCTGCGCCCGGTCACCTCGCGAGAGGCCGCCCAGGCGGCGGCGAGCTGAGCGACGGTCCGGAGACTTTCATCATGGCGAAGAACACGAAGACGATCCGGATCCGTCAGGTGCGCAGCGCGATCGGCCGCCCCGAGGCCCAGCGCGACGCCCTCCGCGGCCTGGGGCTGCGCAGGATCCGGCACGAGGTGGAGCGGGAGGATTCGCCGGGCGTGCGGGGGCTGATCGCGAAGGTCTCGCACCTCGTGGCGGTGGTGGAGGAGTCGCGATGAAGCTGCACGATCTGTCGCCCGCGGCGGGAAGCCGGAAGGACCGCAAGCGGGTCGGCCGGGGCATCGGCTCCGGCAACCCGAAGACCGCCGGCCGCGGGCACAAGGGCGGCAAGTCGCGCTCGGGCGCGAGCAGCCGTCCCGGGTTCGAGGGCGGCCAGATGTCGCTCGCGAGGCGCCTGCCGAAGCGCGGCTTCAAGAACATCTTCCGCACCGAGCATGCGGTCGTGAACCTCGTGCAGCTCGCGAAGTTCGCGGGCGAGGTCGGTCCGGAGCAGCTGGTCGAGCGCGGACTCGTGCACGCGGGCAGTCGCGTCAAGGTGCTCGGACAGGGTGAGCTCTCCGCAGCTCTGCGGGTGCGGGCGCACGCCTTCAGCGCCTCGGCGCGGGCGAAGATCGAGGCCGCGGGGGGCGTCTGCGAGGAGCTGCCGGCGTGATCGAGAGCCTGCGCAACATCTTCGCGATCCCGGACCTGCGCAAGCGGCTCCTGTTCACGTTCGGGCTGCTCGCGGTCTACCGGATCGGGTGCCACATCCCGACCCCCGGCATCGACACGCAGGCGCTCCTGGAGTTCATGCGCGAGGCGGAGAACACCTTCCTGGGGTTCGTCAACACCTTCACCGGCGGCAGCCTCGCGCGGGTGGCGGTGTTCGCCCTCGGGATCATGCCCTACATCACCGCGTCGATCGTGCTGCAGCTGCTGACGGTCGTGTGGCCGTATCTCGAGAAGCTCTCCAAGGAAGGGGAGCTCGGGCGCAAGAAGATCACGCAGTACACGCGCTACGGAACGGTCCTCATCTCGATCATCCAGTCGACCGGCATCGCGCTCTGGCTCGAGAAGGCCCAGAGCCCGGGCCGCGCACCGCTGGTCCCGGACGGCGGGTGGGACTTCCGCCTCATGACCATCCTGACCCTGACCACCGGCTGCGCTTTCGTCATGTGGCTGGGAGAGCAGATCAGCGAGCGCGGCGTCGGCAACGGCATCTCGCTCGTGATCTTCGCCGGCATCGTGGTCGGGCTGCCCACCGCCGCGATCGACACCCTCGGCCGGGTGCGCGCCGGGGAGCTCTCGATCGTCAAGATCGTCCTGCTCTGCGTCTTCATGGCCCTGGTGGTCGCCTTCATCGTGTTCATGGAGCGCTCCCAGCGGCGCATCCCGGTGCAATACGCCAAGCGGATGGTCGGCCGCCGGGTCTACGGCGGCCAGAGCACCTACATCCCGCTGCGCGTGAACACCGGGGGCGTCATCCCGGTCATCTTCGCGAGCTCAGTGATCACCGTCCCGGCCACCGTGGCGTCGATGTTCGAGCAGGAGTGGCTGCAGAAGATCGCGGACCAGCTGGCGTGGGGGCAGCCGACCTACTACCTGCTCTACGTGATCGGCATCGTCTTCTTCAGCTATTTCTACGTCTCGATCATCTTCAATCCTGCCGACCTCGCGGAGAACATGAGGAAGTACGGGAGCTTCATTCCGGGAATCCGCTCCGGCAAGAGGACGGCGGAGTACATCGACAGGATCCTCACCCGCATCACGCTGGTCGGCGCGCTCTACCTCGCGGCGGTCTCGGTGCTGCCGGAGTTCCTGCTGACCGGCTTCAAGGTGCAGAACCTGCCGTGGATCGGGGCCGCCCTCGACGCCTACACGCCGCGGTGGGTCACCGAGGGGATGGGGATCAACTTCTTCTTCGGCGGCACCTCGCTCCTGATCGTCGTGGGCGTGGCCATGGACACGCTCCAACAGATCGAGAGCCAGCTGGTCATGCGCAACTACGAGGGCTTCCTCAAGCGCGGGCGCATCCGTGGCAGGCGAGGCTGAAGCGGGTGCCGGACGCTACGGTCGGCGGGTGGTCCTGCTCGGGGCACCCGGGTCGGGGAAGGGCACGCAGGCCGCCTTCCTGGCCGCGGCTCTCGGTGTGCCGGTGATCTCGACCGGGGAGATGCTGCGCGACGCAGTGGCGGCGGGCAGCGAGCTCGGCCGGCGCGTGGAGGGAGTCATGGCCGCCGGTGCGCTGGTGGCCGACGACCTGATGGGCGAGGTCGTCGAGAGCCGCCTGTCGCAGGACGACGCGCGGGCCGGCTTCATCCTCGACGGCTATCCGCGCACGACGGCGCAGGCGGCGACCCTCGACGAGGTGCTGGCCCGCAGCGGCGCCGCCCTCGACCGGGTGCTCCTCTTCGACGTCCCCGAGGGCGAGCTGGTGCGGCGGGCCCTCGGGCGCGGGCGGTCCGACGACAAGGAGGAGGTCATCCGGGAGCGGTTCCTCCTCTACCGCGAGAAGACGCAGCCGTTGGTCGCGCTCTACCGGGAACGCAGCCTCCTGGCGGTGGTGAACGGCTTCCAGCCGGTCGGCCAGGTGACGGCGGACCTGCTGGCGGCTCTGGAGGCGCGCTGAATGGTGCAGTTGAAGACTCCGGCCGAGATCGAGCTCATGGACGAGGCCAACCGGATCGTCCATCGCGTTCTCGACGGCATCGAGCGACTGGTCGCGCCCGGGATCACGACCCGGGAGCTCGACCGGTTTGCCGAGGCGGAGATCCGGAAGGCCGGCGCGATCCCGGCCTTCCTGAACTACCGGGGCTACCCGGCGACGCTGTGTACCTCGGTCAACGACGTGATCATCCACGGCATTCCCGGGGACGTCGCCCTGGCCGCGGGGGACATCGTCGGGGTCGACTGCGGGGTGGTTTTCAACGGCTACTACGGCGACGCCGCCCGGACTTTCGCGGTCGGCAGGCCTTCGGAGCCGGCGGCGAGGCTGCTCGCGGTGACGCGGGAGTCGCTCCTGCTCGCGGTCGGGAAGCTGGTTCCCGGGGGGCGCCTTTCGGATGTCGGCGCGGCGGTGCAGCGGCACGTGGAGGAGCACGGCTTCTCGGTCGTCCGGGAGTTCGTCGGGCACGGGATCGGGACCTCGCTGCACGAGGATCCCCAGGTCCCGAACTACGGCCAGCCCGGCCGTGGGCCCCGGCTCCGGGAGGGCCTGGTGGTGGCGGTCGAGCCGATGGTCAACGCCGGCGGCCCGGAGGTCTCCATGGACCGGGACGGGTGGACGGCGAGGACCCGGGACGGGTCCCTCTCGGCCCACTTCGAGTTTTCGATCGCGGTGACCGCTGAGGGCCCGCGAGTGTTAGGATTAGAGGTCGCGGCCTGAGGGCCGGACGCAGGAGGTCGTTTTGTCGAAGGAAGAGGCGATAGAGGTCGAGGCGACGGTGGTCGAGCCGTTGCCGAACGCCATGTTCCGGGTCGAGCTGCCGAACAAGCACCAGGTCCTGGCGCACATCTCGGGCAAGATGCGCAAGCACTTCATCCGCATCCTCCCCGGGGACCGGGTCACGGTCGAGCTTTCGCCCTACGATCTCTCCCGCGGCCGGATCACCTACCGGCTCAAGTGACAAGGATGGTGTGACGATGAAGGTTCGTTCTTCAGTCAAGCGGATCTGTCCGAAGTGCAAGATCGTCCGCCGGGCCGGGGTGGTTCGGGTGATCTGCGAGAACCCCAAGCACAAGCAGCGTCAGGGATAGGGAGCGGCCATGGCACGAATCGCAGGCGTCGACCTGCCGCAGAACAAGCAGATCTGGATCGGTCTGACGTACATCCACGGTATCGGCAGGACACGGGCCGGGAAGATCCTGGCCGCCGCCGGTGTGGACACGCTGACCAAGGTGCGCGAGCTCTCGGAAGACGAGGCCCAGCGGATCCGCAAGGTGATCCAGGACGAGGGGATGGTGGAGGGCGACCTGCGCAAGGAGGTCACCCAGAACATCAAGCGCCTCATGGAGATCGGCAGCTACCGCGGCGTGCGTCATCGCCGCGGTCTGCCGGTGCGCGGCCAGCGCACGAACACGAACGCGCGCACGCGCAAGGGCCCCCGCCGCGCCACGGTGGCCACCAAGAAGAAGCTGACCAAGAAGTAGGGACGGACGACGATCATGGCCAAGGCGGGGGCGGCTGGGGCCGCGAAGAAGGAAAAGAAGGGGGCTCGCAAGAAGGAGCGCCGGCTGGTGCCGCACGGAGTGGCGCACATCCAGGCCTCCTTCAACAACACGATCATCACGGTCTCCGACCCCGAGGGCAACGTGCTCGCCTGGTCGTCGGCCGGCCGGATCGGGTTCAAGGGCTCGCGCAAGGGGACTCCGTTCGCGGCCCAGGTCGCCGCCCAGAGCGCGGGCAACCAGGTGCGCGACATCGGGATGCGCACCGTGGACGTCGAAGTCCGGGGCCCGGGGTCGGGCCGCGAGTCCGCGATCCGCGCCCTCCAGCAGTCGGGCGTCGAGGTGAAGTCGATCCGCGACCTCACCCCCATTCCGCACAACGGCTGCCGGCCGCGCAAGCGCCGGCGGGTGTGAACCGGGGCGGGGCCGCGCCCCGCCACCCAGGACTGCCGCGATACCACGGGTGTGCCTGGTTTCGCCGGTCGTCTTGCTCGAGCTGAAGTCTCCGTAGCATCGGGGACAAGACGAACTCGGAGGTCTACGACAGTGGCTCGCTACACAGGCCCAGTCTGCCGGCTCTGCCGGCGGGAACGCATGAAGCTGTTCCTGAAGGGGGACCGCTGCTTCAAGGAGAAGTGCGCGATCGAGCGCCGGGGCGAGAACCCGCCCGGCCAGCACGGCGCGCGGCGCGGGCGCCGCATCGTGGGCTACGGCCTGCAGCTGCGCGAGAAGCAGAAGGTCAAGCGCATCTACGGGGTGCTGGAACGGCAGTTCCGCCTCTACTTCGCCGAAGCCGATCGGCAGAAGGGGATCACGGGACACAACCTTCTCGTCGCCCTCGAGCGGCGGTTGGACAACGTCGTCTTCAGCCTCGGCTTCGCCGCCTCGCGCGCCCAGGCGCGCCAGATCGTCCGCCACGGCCACGTGCTGGTCGACGGCAAGAAGGCCTCGATCCCGTCGCTCCAGGTGCGGGCCGGCCAGACGGTGGCGATCAAGGAGGGCAGCCGGAGCAACCTGCAGATCCGGGCCAGCGTCGAGACGGCGCGCGGGCGCGGCGTGCCCGGCTGGCTGGAGCTGGACGCGGAGAACTGCACGGGCAAGGTCGTGGCCCTGCCGACGCGCGAGGACATCAAGATTCCGGTCCAAGAGCAGCTCATCGTCGAGCTCTACAGCCGCTGACGGCGGATCGACAGCGAGAGGAGTGGTCGCCATGCCATGGAACGACTTCCAGCGCCCGAAGCGCGTCGAGGCCGAAGCGGAGTCGCTGACTCCCACCTTCGGCAGGTTCGTTGCCCAGCCGTTCGAGCGGGGCTTCGGCACGACGGTGGGCAACGCCCTGCGCCGCAGTCTGCTCTCGTCGATCGAGGGTGCGGCCATCACCGCAGTCCAGATCGAGGGGGTCGCTCACGAGTTCTCCTCGATCGCGGGCGCGGTCGAGGACGTGACCGACATCATCCTGAACCTCAAGCAGGTCCCGATCCGCCTGCACACGACCGAGCCGCGCATCCTCTCGATCGACGTGGCCGGACCGGCGGTGGTGACCGCCCGCGACATCGTGGGAGACGCCCAGGTCGAGATCTGCGCCCCCGATCTTCCGATCGCCACTCTGAACGAGGAGGGGCGGCTCAAGGTCCAGGCGCGCGTCGAGGTCGGCCGCGGCTACGTCGCCGCGGAGAAGAACCTCGACGAGGCGCTCGGCATCGGCTGGATCCCGGTCGACTCGGCGCACAGCCCGGTGCGGAGGGTGAACTACCGCGTCGAGGCGGCGCGCCTCGGCCGCATGACGGACTACGAGAAGCTCGTCCTCGAGATCTGGACGAACGGTACGATCACCCCCGAGAGTGCGCTGTCGCTCGCCTCGACGCTGTTCGCCGAACACCTCGAGATCTTCCAGGACGTGGAGGCCGGGGAGCCGGCTCCGCTGCCCGAGGATCCGGACGACGCACTCGCGCTGATGCTCTCGCGTTCGGTCGACGAGCTCGAGCTCTCGGTTCGCTCGGCGAACTGCCTGAAGAACGCCAATATCCACACCCTGCGCGACCTGGTGTCGCGCACCGAGAAGGAGATGCAGGAGACGAAGGGTCTGGGCTCGAAGTCGCTGGAGGAGCTCCAGGCCCTGCTCGACCGGCTCGGCCTCTCCTTCGGCATGGACCTCTCGGCGCGAGCCGACTAGACAGGAGAGCGGAGTCATGAGGCACAACGTCGCCGGTCGCAAGCTCGGGAGGACCACCTCCCACCGGCTCGCTCTCTTCCGCAACCAGCTCGCCTCGTTGATGGCCGCGGAGAGGATCGTGACCACGCTGCCGAAGGCGAAGGAGCTGCGGCCCATCGCCGAACGGCTGATCACCCACGGCAAGGCGGGAACGGTCCACGCCCGCCGCATGGTCGGGCGATGGATCCCCGATCGCGATCTCATCAAGAAGCTGTTCGACGAGATCGCCCCGCGCCATGCCGAGAGGCCGGGCGGCTACCTGAGGATCGTCAAGCTCGGCAACCGCCTGGGCGACGGCGCCGAGATGGCGGTGCTGGAGTTCGTCGACTACGACCCGGCGAAGAAGCGGGGCGTGGCCGCCAAGGGCGAGGCCGCGGCGAAGCCGGCCGAAGGCGCCCCGGCGCCGGAGAAGCCGAAGAAGGAGAAGGCCGAGCGCAAGGCGGCGGAGGCGAAGCCGGAGCGCGCGGAAACGAAGAAGGCGGCGAAGCCGACGGCGCGCCCGGCGGCTCCCGCCAAGAAGAAGCCGTCGATGCCCAAGAAGATCGGCGGATCCTGAGCCGACGATCGCTCCCCGGGCGGCGGCTTCCGCCCGGAGGGCGGGATGAGGAAAGAGGGCCGGTGGGACCGGGAACGGTCGCGCCGGCCCTCTGGCTTTGCGGGGCTACTGGACGGCGGCGTCAGACGCGCCGCAGGTACTTGTTCTCCCGGGTGTCCACCTCGATCTTGGTCCCGACCTCGATGAACGGCGGTACCTGCACGATGACCCCGGTCTCCATCTTCGCCGGCTTGTAGGAGGAGGAGGCGGTGGCGCCCTTGAGCCCCGGTTCCGTCTCGACCACCTCGAGGACCACGGTATTGGGCAGCTCGATCCCGACCGGCGTCCCCTCGTAGAAGTCGATCTTGAGCACCGTGTTCGGGAGCATGTAGCCGAGGGCGTCAGCGAGCACCTCGTCGGCGAGAGCCACCTGCTCGTAGGTCTCCTGGCTCATGAAGTGGTGCCCGTCGGCATCCGAGTAGAGGTACTCCATCATCACCGTGTCGAGGATCGCGCGCTCGACCGATTCGGTCGAGCTGAAGCGGTGCTCGAAGCTGTTTCCGGTCCGCAGGTTGCGCATGCGGACCTGCACGAACGCGCGCAGGTTGCCGGGCGTGCGGTGGGTGACGGACATCAGCCGGCAGACCTCACCCTCGTGGAGGATGCACATGCCGGAGCGGAGAGCGCTCGCCTGGATCAACTCGATTCCTCCTCGTCGGCCTCAGGCCTCCGCCTCTTCCTTCTTCAGGCGGGCGGCCTCGGCGATGATCTTCTCCTGCACGTGCCGGGGGGCTTCCTCGTAGTGCGAGAACTCCATGTGGAAGTCGGACCTTCCCTGCGTCATGGCGCGCAGGGCGGCCGCGTAGTTGAGCATCTCGGCCATCGGCACCAGCGCCTTGACGACCTGCTGGTGGCCGCGGGTGTCCATCCCCTGCGGGCGCCCCCGGCGCTGGGACAGGTCGCTCATGATGTCGCCCATGAACTCCTCGCCGGTGATCACTTCGACCTTCATGATCGGCTCGAGGATGGTGGGGCTGGCCTTCTCCATGGCGTCCTTGTAGGCCAGGGAGCCGGCGATCTTGAAGGCGAGCTCCGAGGAGTCGACGTCGTGGAACTGGCCGTCGATGAGCTTGACGCGGAAGTCGACCATCGGGTTGCCGGAAAGGAAGCCGCGGACGCGGGCCTCCTGGATACCCTTCTCGACGGCGGGCCGGAAGTTCTGCGGGATGGCGCCGCCGAAGATATCGTCGACGAACTCGAAGTCGAGCCCGCGCTCGAGCGGCTCGATCCGGATCTTGCAGTCGGCGAACTGGCCGCGCCCGCCCGTCTGCTTCTTGTGGCGGCCGTGGCCGTCGGCGGCGCGCAAGATGGTCTCCCGATAGGGAACGCGTGGCGGATGGAGCACGACCTCGACGTTCGAGCGCCGCTTGAGGCGGGAGACGGCGATCTCGACGTGCAGCTGGGCCGTGCCCGAGAGCAGGAACTCCCCGGTCTGCGGATCGCGCCCGGCATGGAGGCTGGGGTCCTCCTCGATCAGGCGCGCGAGGGCGTCGCCGATCTTCTCCTCGTCCCCCTTGGCCTTGGGCTCGATGGCGAACGACATCGCCCCGTCGGGCACGGGTGGCCACGCCAGGCGCAGGAAGCGGTCCTTCGCCACCAGGCTGTCGCCGGTGCGCGTGGACTTCAGCTTCGCGACGGCGCCGATGTCGCCGGCCACCAGCTTCGGCACGGCGGAGCCCTGCTTGCCCTGGAGCGCGAGCAGGCCGTTGACCCTCTCGAGCTCCTCGGACCGGGCGTTGACGAGCTGCGTGTCTGAATCGAGGGTACCCGCGACGACACGGAGGATGGAGATCTTGCCGGTGAACGGGTCGTTGAGCGTCTTGAACACCACCGCGGCCAGCGGGGCCGCGGGGTCGCAGGCCACGGCGGCGGCGGCGCCGTCGCGGGCGGTGGCGGGATGGCTGCGGGTGGAGGGTGGCGGCGCGACCTCGAGGAGCACCTCGAGGAGGGTCGAGTTGCCGATCCCGTGCGAGTGGGCCCCGAGCGTCACCGGGAAGAGCTGGCGCCGGGCCACCGCGGTGCGCAGGCCCTGGCGCAGCTCTTCCTCCGAGAGCGTCCCCTCCTCGAAGAACTTCTCGAGCAGCGCCTCGGCCGCCTCGGCGACGGCCTCGACGAGCCGGTTGCGCCAGAGGGTGACCTCGGCCTCGAGCTCGGCCGGGACCGGTCCGGAGCTCCCCTTTCCGTTGCCGTCGCGATCGAAGCGATGCGCCTGGCCGGACACGAGGTCGACGATCCCGGAGAACTCCTGCTCGCGCCCGATCGGCAGCTGGATCGGGAGGACCTGGCGGCCGAAGCTGGCCTGGAGGGAATCGAGGGCGCGCGCGAGGTCGGCCCGCTCGCGGTCCATCTTGGTGAGGTGGACGAGCACCGGCAGCTCGAACTCGGCGGCGATCTCCCAGGCCTTCTCGGCGTTCACCTCGACCCCGGCGACCGAATTGACGCACAGCAGGGCGGCGTCGACGGCCCGCAGGCCGGCCCGCATCTCGGCGTGGAAGATGCCGTAGCCGGGGGTGTCCACGATGTTGACCTTGTGCCCGCGCCAGGGGACGAAGCTGGTGCCGATCCCGAGCGAGATGCCGCGCGCCGTCTCCTCGGCGTCGAAGTCGGTGGTGGCGTTCCCGTCCTCCACCCGGCCGAGGCGGTTGACCACGCCGCCGGTCAGGAGCAGGGCGCTGGCAAGGGTGGTCTTGCCGGTGTCGTTGTGCCCGACCAGGGCGAGGTTGCGGATCTTCTCGGGGCTGTCGACTAGCATCGGGGAGGTCTCCTTCGGGCCCGTAAAGGGCAATAGAGCCTAGCACATGGAAGGAGCCGGGCCGGGCGGGTACGAACCGTCCGGCCGCTCCCGCCCGGCTGTTGCTAGAATGCGCGGCGAACACCCCCGGGACCCTCCGATGCCCCCATCCCCACTCCCCAAGCTCGGGCGCTACGAGATCCTCGAGGAGCTGGGCAAGGGCGCCATGGGCGTGGTCTATCTCGCCAAGGACCCTCTGATCGGCCGCCTCGTGGCGCTCAAGACGTTCCGCGCCGGCTTCTCGGCGCGGGACCAGGAGCTGGAGCAGTTCCGGAGCCGGTTCATGCGGGAGGCCCAGAGCGCGGGCATCCTCTCCCACCCCAACATCGTCACCATCCACGACATCGTCGACGAGGCCGAGTCGGGCGTCTGCTTCATCGCCATGGAGTACGTCCGGGGCTCGAATCTCAAGCTCCTGCTCCAGCAGCCCGAGCCGCTCCCGTTCGAGTTCGTGGTGAGCATCGTGTCGCAGGTCGCCGACGCGCTCGACTACGCGCACTCGCGGGGGGTGATCCACCGCGACGTCAAGCCGGCGAACATCCTGATCACCGCCGACAACAAGGTGAAGATCACCGACTTCGGCATCGCCCGGCTGGGCAGCTCGAACCTCACCGTCGAGGGGCAGCTCCTCGGCACGCCCAACTACATGTCGCCGGAGCAGATCCAGGGCCGGGAGGTGGACCACCGCGCGGACATCTTCTCGCTCGGGGTGGTGCTCTACGAGATGCTCACCCGGCGCAAGCCATTCCAGGGCGAGAACCTGACGGTCGTCACCCACCGCATCGTGCACGAGCCGTTCACGCCCCCGGGCGACCAGCTGCGAGGCCTTCCCGCGGGCCTCGGCGAGGTGCTCGCGCGGGCGCTCGAGAAGGAGCCGGCCCGCCGTTACCCGGCTGCCTCGGCCCTGGCCGCCGACCTCCAGCGCCTGCTGCGTGCCCCCGTACCGGCCGCGGTAGAGGACGAGGACGACACCGCCGCGACCCAGGAGGTCCCGCTGCTCGACGGCGACGCGACCCGCCTGGCCCCGGGGCGCGGCCCGGCGATGGCCCGCGCGCTCGCTGGGGGGAGGTCGCATCCCGTCCTGCTCGGCGCCGGATTCGCGGGTCTGCTCGCCGTCGCGGCGCTCGCTCTCGTCCTCGCGACGGCGGGCGGGCGGCCGCCGGCGGCGGCGGCTCCGCCGGCCCCAGCCGCCGGCTCGGCCGTGGCCGACGAGGTGGCGAGGCGGCTCGCCGAGGGAAGACGGCTGCTCGAGCTGGGCAATCCGACGGCCGCGCTGGCGGAGGTCGTGGCGGCCGAATACCAGCGCGGGAACGATCCGGCGGTGCGGGCGCTCCGGCAGGAGGTCGAGCAGGCGATCCAGGAGCAGCAGCGCACCGCGAGCCTGGCGAGCCGCGTCGCGGGGAGCCTCGCGGCGGCGCGCGACGCGCTGGAGCGGGGCCGTTTCCTCGAGGCGAAGGTCGCCGCCGAAGCGGTGCTCTCGCAGGTGCCGGGGCAGGAGGAGGCGTCGCAGGTGCTCGCCGAGGCCGAGCGGCGGCTGGCGGCCGAGCGAGAGCGGCAGCGGGCGGCGCGACCGGCGCTGCCCGCCCCGACGCCTTCGCCCGTTCCCCCCGCCGCCGTCGTTGCGGTCGCCACGCCGCCACCGGCCCCGCCGCAGGTCGCGCGCGAGGGCACCGTGGTCGTCGACTTCTTCACCGAGGTCTCCGAGGGGGTGCTCACGATCTACGCCGACGACCGGCAGATCGTCCGCGAGCCGTTCAAGTTCGCGAAGCGGAAGGGCTTCCTCCGCTCCGAGAAGCAGCCTGGATCGCTGCGCATCGAGCGCATCCTCGCCTCCGGGCCGGTCGTCTTCCGGGTCTACGTCGCGCTCCCCGGGCAGCCGACCCGCGCCTTGACGGTCGGCGGCGAGGTCGCGGGGGGAGTGAGCCGGACCCTGCGCGTGCGGGTCGGGCCGGACGGCGTCGCCAGCGGCTCCTGGCAGTGACCGCGGGGGCCTCCCCGGATGGCGCTTGACTTACGCTTTGCTTACGCCTAGTCTCCGGGCGTGGCCCCCTTCCTCACCCGCAAACAGAAGGAGATTCTCGACTTCATCGCCGAGTTCCAGGAGCGGCACGGCTTGGCGCCGACGCATCGGGAGATCTGCGAGCGGTTCGGCTTCCGGTCGTACGGCACGGCCCACAAGCACCTCCGCCTCCTGGCCGAGAAGGGCTTCCTGCGCCGGGAAGCGCACCGGCGGCGGGCGATGGAGCTGCTGGCACCGGCGCGCCGGCAGCGCGGAGAGCGGGCCGCGACGCTCCCTTTCCTCGGCAGGATCGCGGCCGGACGGCCGATCGAGGTGCTGCCCGACCGCGAGAGCCTGGCCGTTCCGGCCTGGCTGGTGGCGGGCCGCGGACAGGAGCACTTCGTGCTGCGCGTGGCCGGGGAGTCGATGATCGAGGAGGGGATCCACGACGGCGACTGGGTGGTCGTGGAGCGGCGCGACCGCGCGGACGCCGGGGAGATGGTGGTCGCGCTGGTCGGCCAGGAAGTGACGCTCAAGCGCTTCTTCCCCGAGGGCGAGCGGGTGCGGCTGCAGCCGGCGAACCCGACCATGGCGCCGCTCTTCGCGCCGGCCTCCGACGTCGCCGTGCAGGGGATCGTCGTCGGGCTCCTCCGCCGTTTCTGAGGCCGGGAGGAGCGGCCGCTGACGGCGCGGACCCGAGCGGCTAGAATCGCGGCATGTCCGCCCCGGCGCTCGATCACCTCCTGCGGGTCATGACGGAGCGGGAGGCCTCCGACCTCCACCTCAAGCCCACCCGCCCGCCGTTGATCCGGATCCACGGGCGCCTGCAGCCGGTCGGCTCGGAGCCGCTCAAGCCCGAGGAGATCGGCAACATGGTGGACGGGATCCTGCAGCCCCACCAGAAGCGGCGGCTGGAGGAGCGGATGTCGGTCGACCTCGGCTACGGCGTCCACGGCCTCGCCCGCTTCCGCGGCAACATCTACATGCAACGGGGCACCCTGGCGGCGAGCTTCCGGCGGATCCCGTACCAGATCAAGACGCTCGAGGACCTCGACCTGCCGCCCGTACTGCTCGACTTCTGCGAGCTGCCGATGGGCCTGGTCCTGATCACCGGTCCCACGGGCAGCGGCAAGTCGACGTCGCTGGCGGCGCTCATCAAGTACATCACCGGCCGCCGACCGGTGCACGTGGTCACGATCGAGGACCCGATGGAGTTCCTCTTCACCGACGGCGTGGCCTCGATCTCGCAGCGCGAGGTGGGCACCGACACGCCGTCGTTCGCCGAGGCGCTGCGCAACGTGATGCGGCAGGACCCGGACGTGATCATGGTGGGCGAGATGCGCGACCCCGAGACGGTGGGCACCGTGATCACCGCCGCCGAGACCGGTCACCTCGTCTTCTCGACCCTGCACACGAACAGCGCCCCCCAGACGATCGACCGCATCCTCGACACCTTCCCCGTCGACCAGCAGAAGCAGGTGCGGCTGCAGCTCGCCCAGGTCATCAAGGGCGTGGTCTCGATGAAGCTCGTCGAGCGCCGCGATGGCAGCGGCCTGATCGCGGCGCTCGAGGTGATGAAGGCCTCGCCGAAGATCGCCCAACTCATCGAGAAGGGGGAGACCTCGCAGCTGCACGAGGAGATCGAGTCCTCCGTCGCCTACTACCGGATGCAGTCGATGAACCAGTCGCTCCTCGCGCTCCTGGTCTGGGGCACGATCACGTACCAGGAAGCGATGCGGCAGTCGTCGGATCCGGAGGACCTTTCCCTCAAGCTGCGCAAGATGTTCCCGAAGATCGAAGAACGGGGAGGAGAGATGAGCCCATCCACCGCCGACTTCTCGGAGATCCTCGCCCTCCAGCAGTACCGCAAGCTCTACGAGGAGCAGGAAGAGAAGACGAAGATCCGCGTCGCGGAGAAGGAAGAGCGGATCGCGGACCTGGAGACTGCGGTCGCCAGCCGCGACCAGCAGCTGCGGGAGGTCGAGCGCCGCGTGCAGGAGGCGATGCACGAGGTCGAGAAGATGCGCGGCGACTACAACCGGCTCCGCCAGGAGGCGCAGGAGAAGATCGACAAGCTGATGGAGCGGATCAAGGAGCTCAACCAGCGCCTCATGGGCCCCGAGGGCTCCGACAAGAAGCCGGGGATCTTCCGCTAGTCGCTCTGCCCGGACCCGCCTCCGGTGCGCGCTGCGAGCCAGGCGCGCGCCGAGTCCGGATCCGTCACCTCGCCGTCCACCTCGGCGCGCCGCAGGCGCGCGATCCAGCCGCCGAGCCCCGGCCCCGGCCCGGCCCCGGTCAACCGGGCGATCTCCTCGCCGGAAAGAAGCGGCCGCGGCCTCCGGAGGTCCGCGCCAGCGCGCGCTTCCAGCGCCGCGAGGCGCTCGACCTCCGCGTCCTCCGCCTCCGAAAAGGCCGCGAAGCGCGCCGCGGCCGCGGCCCAGAGCGCGCCGGTGCGGTGGAGGAACCGCCTCGCCCCGGCGAGATCCCGCGGCGGCCCGGACTCCTCGAGGAGGCGCGCGGCGTCGCGGGCCGGGGCACGCGGCAGCCAGCGGCGCACGGTCAGCTCCTCGAGGAGGTTCCGGCCGCCCGCTGCCGATCCCCCGAGGGCGGCGGCGAGCAGAGCGAGGTGCAGCGAGAGCGCGTGCTCCGGCGAGAGAGCGAGCCGCGGCAGGCGGGCGAGAGCCGCCCGGAGCTGGGCGAGCGCCGTCGCCGCCGCCGCGACGCGGGGAGCGGAGGTGTCACCGAAGAGGCCCTCGGCGCCGCAGGCCGCGAGCAGCGCGAGACCGCCCGCCGCGTCGACGGCGGCGAGCAACCGGAGCAGCTCCTCTCGGATCCGCTCGGCGGCGATCGCGGCGAGGCCCGGCGACGCCTCGCGGGCACAGCCGAGCGTCCCCTCGTCCGCCGTGAAGCCGGGCAGCTCCGCCCGCAGGCGGGCCAGGCGGAGCACCCGGAGCGGATCCTCGCGGAAGACCTCGGGCCGCGTGGCGCGGAGGAGGCCGCGGCGGAGGTCGGCCAGGCCGCCGGTCGGATCGATCAGCTCGCACGTCGCGGGGTCGAGCGCCATCGCGTTCAGCGTGAGATCGCGGCGCCAGAGGTCGTCCGCGAGCGGCCCCTCGCCCCGGTCCCAGAGATCGAGCGCTCCCGCGGCGGTGACGAGGCGCACGGCGGCGAAGCGGCCGCCGCCGAGCCGGATCGCACGGCCACCATGGCGGCGGCAGAGAGCCGCCACGAGCGCCTCGAGCTCGCCCCCGACGGCGACGTCCAGGTCTCCCGCGGCGCGCCCGAGCAGCGCGTCGCGCACCGCGCCTCCGACGAGGTGGACCGGGGTGCCGGCCGCAGCCGCGCAGGCGGCCGCGCCGCGGACGAGACCGTGGCCACAGAGAGCCCAGAGGTGCGCCCGCTCGCGTGCGTTCGGCTCGGCCGGATGTTCTCGCTGTCGGGTCAGTTTGGCGCTCCCGGCGGGTCAAGCTAGTATCCGGCGGACGCTACCACCATGTCCCCGGTCCTCTTTCTCCTTCCGTCGCCCCACGATCCGCCGCGCCGCGGGAGGCTCGGCGCGAAGTGGCCGGGCCTCCGGTGCCGGCGCTCCGCTCGTCGCGGGGCGCGGGGCAGGTCCGCCGGCGGATGAGAGGGATCGATCGCTCCCGTTCCTCCGGACGCCGGCGTCGCGCCCTTCCTCTCCTCCTCCTCGCTCTCGCCGCAGCGCTGCTGCCGGGTCCCGGCCCCTCGCCGGCCGGCGGGGCGGCGCGCACCGTGGTCGAGCGCGGCCAGACGGCGGTGGTCTCGGAGCAGGGGGAAATCTGGCTGGAGGTCCTCCCGGAGCGAGGCGAGGGGCTCGCGGCCTTCGCGCGCCGGCTCTGCGGCACAACGGCGGTGATCCCCCAGCTCGCGCGGGCGAACCGCGGGTCGCGCCGGCTGCTGGCCGGCGTGCGGTACCGCGTGCCGTTCGCGCTGCTCCGGCCGGAGATCCAGGTGCGGGTGGTGCGCGAGCTCTTCCCGTCCGACCGCGCGGAGCCCGACGGCTGGCGGCACGTGGTGATCGACGTCGGCCGCCGCCGGACGGCGCCGCTCGAGAAGGTGGCGGAGTGGTTCACCGGGTCCGCGAAGCACGCCGGCCGCCTGGGCGGCGGCGGCGCGCCCGGCCGGCGACCGCTGGCCCCGGGCGCCGAGGTGAGGATCCCGGCCGAGCTCCTCGCGCCCGCCTTCCGTGCCCTGCTCCCTCCGCCGCCCGCGGTGGCGGA
>JAHDVN010000037.1:5027-17189 GCA_023384635.1 Thermoanaerobaculia bacterium | reverse complement strand
TCCCATGCCCGACGCCCCGAGCCGCCGCCTGCCGTTCGCTGCCCTCGCCCTCGCGCTCCTGCTCGCCGCCGCGCCCGGCGGCGCCGCGCCCCCCGCGAGCCTCGCCCTCATCGCCCCGGGCCTCCCGGACACCGCGGCCGTGGCGGCCCGTGCCGGCGAGCCCGGGGCGCTGCTGCTGCGCGCCGGGCTCTACGACCCGCAGCGGGAGGCGCTCGACCTGGCGTCCGTCGACCTGCCGGAGGCGAGCCCCGGCGGCTACGGCATCGTGCAGTTCCACGCGGCGCGCTTCGGCGAGCGCGAGGAGCTCGCCCGCCTCGGCGTCGAGCTGCTCGCCTACCTCCCGAACCACGCCTTCCAGGTGCGCTGGAGCCCCGCAGGGCGCCTCGCCGCGATGACCCACCCGGCGGTGCGCTTCGCCGCCGACTACGCGCCGGCGCTCAAGGTGGCGCCGGAGCTCTGGCCCGGCGCGCCGCTGCCCGAGTTCGACCTCCTCTCCGTCTCGCTCTTCAAGGGGGCCGAGCTCGGCCCGGTGGCGGCCGAGATCGAGGCCGCGCTCCCCGCCGCGCGCCGCGTCCGTGCCCTGCCCGGCGCCCCGCAGCCGCGGCTGCGCGACCGCCTGCCGCGCGACGAGACCGAGGCGTTCGTGCGCCTCGCCGCCGCCCTCGAGGCCGTGGCCTGGGTCGAGCCGTACCTGCTCGCCGAGCTGCACAACGACGGCTCCGTCTCGCCGATCCAGAACAACGCGACCACCGGCACCCCGATCTGGGACCAGGACCTGATCGGCACCGGGCAGATCGTCTCCATCTCCGACTCCGGCCTCGACCGCAATCAGTGCTGGTTCACGCAGCACAACGACGGCATCGCGACCAACACCGAGATCACCGACGCCGACTACCCGGTGCCGCCGGCCACCGGCACCTTCTTCCCGCAGCGCAAGGTAGTCGCCTACTGGGTGGCGCCCGGCGCCTCGCCGTACGACGACAACATGGTCTGCACCACCAGCTCCACCTCCTTCCACGGCACCCACACGAGCGGCACGGTGGCCGGTGACAAGGGGACGGTGGCGACCCCGACCAACCCCTCCTACCTCGCGAGCGACCGCGACGGCATGGCGCCGAACGCCCGGATCCTCTTCCAGGACCTCGGCAACGACACGACCGGCTGCCTCTCGGGCACGGCCGGAGACATCGGCCTCCTCTTCGAGCAGGCCAACGCCGGCGGCGCCTTCATCCACTCCAACAGCTGGGGGTCGGCCAACGGCGGCGCCTACGGCTCGAGCGACCAGGAGGCGGACGCCGCCGCCTGGCGCCTCGAGAGCTCGCTGATCGTCTTCTCGGCCGGCAACTCGGGCTCGGGGAGCAACACGATCGGCTCGCCCGGGGTGGCGAAGAACGTGCTCTCGGTGGGCGCGCTCGGCGACAACAACTCGACCACCGTGGCCTCCTACTCGAGCCGCGGCCCCACGGACGACGGCCGGATCAAGCCCGACATCATGGCCCCCGGCACCGCGACCTCGGCGCTCGGCGACGACAACGACACGAGCCCGAGCTGCCCGGGCGGCCAGACACTCCAGGGCACCTCGATGGCCTGCCCGACGGTGGCGGGCGGCGCGGCGCTCCAGCGCCAGTACTTCACCGACGGCTTCTATCCTTCGGGGAGCCGCACCGCCGCCGACACCCGCGCCCCCTCCGGGGCGCTGATGAAGGCGGTGCTCCTCAACGGCACCCGCGACATCGCCAGCATGCCGAACATGAACTACGGCTGGGGGCGGATCTGGCTCGACAACAACCTCTACTTCGCCAACGTCGCCAACGACCGGCGCCTGCGCGTCTGGTCGAAGGCGCACGCGGTGGGGCTCCGGACCGCAGAGAGCGACAGCTACACCTTCACCGCCCCGGCCGGCGCCGAGCTGCGCGTCACGCTCGCCTGGTTCGACGCCTACCCGGCGCTCGGCGCCGCGGTGCAGCTGGTCAACAACCTCGACCTCGAGGTCACCGCCCCGGGCGGCACGATCTACCGCGGCAACGTCTTCTCGGGCGGCCAGTCGACGACCGGGGGGAGCTTCGACCTGCTCAACACCGTCGAGCAGGTGCGCCTCACGGCGCCCGCGGCGGGCACCTACACGGTGCGCGTCATCGGCACCGGCGTGCCGGGCAACGGCGACCCGTACACCGACCGCCAGGGCTACGGCCTCGCCGCCTCGTTCGGCAACTGCGCCGGCGCGGTGGCGGCGGCTCCCGCCGCCCTCGCCGCGACGGCCAACGGCACGGCGGGGATCGACCTCGGCTGGAGCGCCGCCGCCGGCGCCGCCGGCTACCTCGTCTACCGCGCGGAGGGCAGCTGCGCCGCCGCCGCGGCCGACGCGTTCGACCTCGTCGGGACGAGCGCCGGCACCGCCTTCACCGACGGCCGCGCCCAGGGTGGCTTCACCTACGCCTACAAGGTGCGGGGCGCCGACGGCTGCGCCGAGGGGCCGCTCTCGGCCTGCGCCGACGCGGCCGCCACCGGGACCTGCGATCTCCACCCGGCGTTCGACCCGGCCTCGCTCGCGGTCGCCAACCCGCCGGCGAGCGCCCAGTGCGACCTCGCGCTCGGCTGGGCGGCGGCCACCTCCAGCTGCCCGCTCGCCCCCGGGGTGAGCTACGACATCTACCGCTCCACGCAGCACGACTTCGTGCCCTCGCCCGCGAACCGGATCGCGATCTCCGTGCCCGGCCCGACCTACGTCGACAACCAGATCGGCTCGCACACCACCTACTACTACGCGGTGCGCGCGCTCGACAGCTCGCTGCCGCCGAACGTCTCGCCCGGAATCTGGCGCGTGAAGGGAACCGCGACCGCCGGCAGCTCGAGCCCCGGCACCTGGAGCGACGGCGCCGACTCGCCCTCGTACATGGCGCTCGAGACGCCGTGGAGCGTCACCGCCGCCCGGGCCGCGGCCGGCCAGCTGAGCTACCGCAACGCCGCCGACGGCACCGGGACCTACCTCGCCGACACCTGTGCCGCGATCACCACCCCGGACATCCCGCTCCCGGCCGGCTCGCCCAGCCTCTCCTACGCGGCGCGCTGGAACCTCGAGGCGCAGTGGGACGGCGTGGTGGTCGAGATCTCGACCAACGGCGGCGCCAGCTGGAGCGACCTGCCGCCGGCCGGTGGCTACCCGGGGAACTTCTCGCAGACCGGCAACCCGCCGATCAACGCCTGCGGCTACGCGGCGAGCCAGGGGGCGTTCAACGGCAGCTCGGGCGGCGCGTTCCAGACCAAGACCAGCAGCCTCGCCGCCTACGCCGGCCAGACGGTGCGGATCCGCTGGCGCTTCTCCTCCGATCCGGGCTCCGAGGAGGAGGGCTTCTACCTCGACCAGGTCGCGATCACCGGCGCCACGGTCCCCGACCCCTGCTTCCCCAACGGGCTCTGGATCGACGGCTTCGAGAGCGGGGGCACGGCGCCCTGGTCGGGTGTGACCCCGTAGCGACGGGCGCGCTCGCAGACGAGAAAGGGGAGGGCCACCCGGCCCTCCCCTCTTCTCTTCCCGGCCGGACGGCCGGGCCGCTCTCACTGCTGGGTGGCCGACCAGGCGGCCGTCGAGCCGCCTTCGAAGCCGTTGCTGAAGATCGCCCCCGACAGGCAGGACTGCACCGTCACCGCGTCGACGTCCCATCCGGTCGTCCCGACGCTCGTGTCGGTGCCGATCCGCCAGCGGAATCTCACGGGAACGCCCTCCCAGAGATCGAGGCTGACGATCGTCTCGAAGTACTCCGTCGCCCCGCACCAAGCGTTGCGGCCGGCGAGCGGGTTGCTGAAGCTGGAGGAGATCGTCCCCGTCCGGTAGGGGCCCACCAGCATCCGGCTCGGAGCCACCGGGTCCCACGTGGCGCCGTCGTCGAAGGAGACCTCGAGCACGCCGCCGTCGTAGCAGGCGGTCGCGCCGTTGGCCTCGAGGTTCGGCCGGTGCCAGAAGCGCAGGACGACGGGGTCCTGTCCGAGGGGCAGCGCGATCACCGGCGAGACCAGGCGCTGGTCCGAGAGCGCGGCGGTGCCCGTGCCCCGGTAGTGGGAGCTGCCGGCGTACGGGGCGGCGGTGGAGATCGTCCAGGTGTTCGTCCCCACGGCGGCATTCGAGGTCCACCCCGCCGCACCCGCCTCGAAGCCGTAGGTGTAGACCGCCTGCGCCGTGGAACCGACCGGGCAGTCGCCCGGCAGCGGCAGGGTGGTGAACGAGTAGACCGCCGACGCGGCGCCGACGCCGCACGGGTTGTAGGCGATCACGCGCCAGTAGTGGGTGGTGTTCGACGCGAGGTTGATGCCGGGGGTGTAGGTGGTGGCGCTCCCGAACTGGTCGTCGAGCACGATCGCGGCGAAGCCCGCGTCGGTGGCGATCTGGATCCGGTAGGTCTCGGTCTGCGCCGCGGCATTCCACTGGAACGTCGGCTGCAGCGGCTGGGTGGTCGCCCCGTTGGCCGGCGCCACGAGGCCCGCGACGCCCGGCACGGCCGTGAAGAGGTCGAGGTTCGCGGGGATCGTCTTGAGCCCGGTGGTCGAGTTGCCCGAGATGGTGAGCGGGTAGCTGCCCGCCGCGCCGGCGGCGATCGGGCCGACCGCGAGCGCGCTCGCCCCCGCGGGGGTCACGGGATTCGGGGCGAAGCCGACCGGGGCCCCCGGCGGCTGCCCGGTGAGGCCGAGCGTGACGGGGTCCGTGAAGCCGGAGATCGAGCCCACGTTCACGGTGTAGTTGGCGGTGCCGCCGAGGCAGGCGGAGGCGCTCGCGGGGCTGACGCCGAGGTAGAAGTCCGGGGTGCCGCATTCGTCGAACTTGAAGGCGCCGATGCGCAGCTGCCAGCCGACCGAGCTGGTGGTCGGGACCCACTGGTTGACGTACCAGAAGGTGCAGTCGTCGAGCGGGTCGACGTTCATCGAGGTGTAGTCGCCCCAGCGCTGGCTCCCGGTCTGCGAGCCGGTGCCGGTCACGATCGACGCCTCCCCCTGGTCCATCACGCCCGCCGGCGAAGCCGCGAGCCGCCCCGTGTACCAGGAGCTCGGGAAGGTCGAAGTGCCGTCCGAGGCGCTGTAGCCGAGCGCCATGTTGCCGGCGCCGTCCATCGCGATCGAGCCCATCCAGCGGTGGATGCCGTCGGTCACGCCCGGCGCGTAGGTGCCCTCCTGCTGGATGACCGGGCTGCTGTTCGGGCTGCGGATCTCCCACCAGCGGATGCCGGACATGGTGGCCGAGGCCTCCACCGACTGGTTGGTGACCAGCGACTCGTGGGTGCCGAAGTTCCGGTAGGCGAGACGGTGCAGCGGGCGCTGGCGGTAGCCGAGGTGGTCCACCTTGTTGGACGTGCCCGGCTGCGGGACGCAGGAGCGGCCCGAACAGAAGGCCGGCACCGAGTCGAACGCGGCGACCGGGATGGTGTTCGCGAGCACGAAGGTCGAGCTCGCCGGGGTCGTGAAATTGGCCGTGAACTTCCAGAGCGTGAGGGCGTCTTGCGGCGCGCCGTACGGTCCGCCGTTGTCCATCGAGCCCACGAAGTAGTTCGGCGAGCCCGGCGGCGGCTGGGTGGGGCCGTCGAGGTCGGAGGGGAGCAGCCCGTCGCCGATGTTGAAGGCGCCGCCCGCCGCCGCCGGGGTGACCAGGAACGAGATGATCGTCGGCGCCGGGTTGCCGGCCACCACCTGGGCCCGGTTCACCGCGTAGGCGCCCACGCCGGCGAACGAGGCGCCCGCGAACTCGCGGGTGCTGACGTAGTAGGCGTCGGGCCAGACCCCCCACTTCGGGTAGTCGGGGAAGTTCGACCCGGTGGAGATCGCGTACCGGTACCAGGTGCCGGTGGGGTCGGCGGTGGTGGAGACCGCCAGGCAGTTGAAGTAGGTGGGCCCGTTGGCCGTGAACTGGGTGAGGATCCAGCGGTCGGCGAGCTGGTCGTGGAGCACGATCGGGTCGCCCGCGTTCTCGGTCTGGCAGGGCCCGCCGAAGCCGGCCCAGAGCGTGTTGTTCGCCGCCGGACCGAAGAGCGAGTTGCCCGCCTTGTCGAAGATCTGGAAGTGGAGGTTGCTCATCGACACGTAGTGATTCGGGCCGACGTCCCCCACCGGATCCGGAGGGCTCACGTTCGAGATGTTCGGCTGGCCGTTGAAGCTCACCGACGGAGCCGGGATCAGCGGCGCCTCGGTCCAGCTCTGGACCAGCGGGTCGAGGTCCTGGGGCCCGAGCTCGCCGGCGAGGTGGGAGGGCGGGTCGACCATGAGCGCCCCCAGCAGCGAGCCGTCGGGGATCGGCAGCGGGGCGATCTCGCGCAGCGGCGGCGAGACGTCGAACTTCACCACCGGCAGGGTGCCGCGGTAGACCCCCGTGGGCAGGGGAGCCTCCTCGGCGGCGGCGGGGCCGGCCAGGGCCGCCAGCAGGGCGACGGCGAGGGCGGCGGGGGTGAGGCGGCGGGACACGGACATCCTCGGACCTCCTTGTCAGGGCTGCGGGATGGGCGCGAACCCTAGCCCGAGACCCGCTGCGGGATCAAGATCCCCTGCGGAGTCCGAAAAGAGAGCGGGGAGGGCCCTGGAGGACCCTCCCCGCGATCGAGGTCGGCGGCGTCGGCGAACGCCTCAGGGACCGGACTGGACGACCGACCAGCGGCTCCCGTCGCCCACTTCGAAATCGTCGCCGAAGAGCCAACTGGCGGAGCAGTACCGGAACCGGAAGGCTCCCACCCGCAGCCGCCAGCCCGCCGAGCTCGTGGTCGGCAGATACTGGTTCACGTACCAGAACGAGCAGTCGTCCGCCGGGTCGATGTTCATCGAGGTGTAATCACCCCAGCGGTTGCTGCCGCCCGTCTGCGAGCCGGTGCCGGCGATGATCGACGCTTCGCCCTGGTCCATGATCCCCACCGGCGAGCCGGCGAGGCGGCCCGTGTACCACGAGCTCGGGAAGACGCTGGTGGCGTCCGAGGCACTGTAGCCCAGAGCCATGTTGCCGGCCGCGTCCATGGCGATCGAGCCCATCCAGCGGTGGATGCCGTCGACCGCCCCGGGGGCGTAGGTACCCTCCTGATGGATCGCCGGCGTGCCGCTCGCCAGTCGCAGCTCCCACCAGCGGATGCCGGCCATCGCCGGGGCGGCTTCGACCGACTGGTTGGTGACGAGCGCCTCGTGCGTGCCGAAGTTGCGGTAGGCGAGACGATGCAGCGGGCGCTGGCGATAGGAGAGGATGTCGAGCTTCACCGAAGTGCCCGGCTGCGGGATGCACTGCCGACCGGAGCAGGGGAAGATCGTGTCGTAGGCCGCGATCGGCAGCGTGTGGGTGAGCGTGAAGCTCGAGTTCGCCGGGGTGGCGAAGTCGGCGACGAACTTCCAGAAAGTCAGAGCGTCCTGCGCCGCCCCATAGGGCCCCCCCTGGTCCATCGAGCCGACGAAGTAGCCGGGCGAGCCGGGCGGCGGCGGCACCGAGCCGTCGAGGTCGGCGGGGAGGAGGCCATCACCGACCAGTGACGGCACGGAACGGTCGACGAAGAAGCTGATCACCGTGGGGTTGGGGTTTCCGGCCAGGATCTCCGCCCGGTTCACGGCATAGGCGCCGACGCCCACGTAGGTCGAGGTGAACTCGCGGGTGCTGATGTAGATCGCGTCCTCGAAGATGCCGTACTTCGGGTAGTCGGGAAAGTTGGCGCCGGTGGAGAAGGCGTAGCGGTACCAGCTGCCGAGCGGGTCCGAGGTCTGGGAGACGGCCACGCAGTTGAAGTAGAGGCCCCCGACCGCCGCCGCGGTGAACTGGGTGAGGATCCAGCGGTCCGCCAATTGGTCGTGGAGCACGATCGGGTCGCCGTCGTTGCGCGTCTGGCACGCCCCGCCGAAGCCGCTCCAGAGGGTGTTGTTGGCCGCCGGGCCGAAGAGGAGCGTCCCCGTCTTGTCGAAGATCGCGAAGTGCAGGTTGCTCATCGCGATGTAGTGCGCGAAGCCGACGTCGCCCACCGGGTCGGGCGGCGCCACGCCCGAGAGGTTGCTCTGGGCGTCGAAGCTCAAGAACGGCCCGGGGATGACCAGCGCCTCGGTCCAGGTCTGGGCGATCGGGTCGAAGTCCTGCGGGCCGTAGACGGTGCCGGGCGGGACATCCGGGTCGACCATCAGGCCGCCGAGGTCGGGGCCGGTCGGGATCTCTCCCGGGGCGATCTCGGCGAGCGGCGGCGAGAGGTCGAACTTCACGACCTCCCAGGTGCCGCGGTAGAGGCCCTCCGCGGCGGGCGGCTCGGCGCCGGCCGGGGCGAGGGCGAGGGTCAGCGCTGCAACCACGGCGAGGGCCGTCGGCGTGCTCCACTTCGACATGCGGGGTCTCCTCAAGGGTCGGGATGCGGGGAACCCGAGAACGCTAGCGCCGACCCGGGTGCTTGTCCAGCGCTCGCGCGCGGTCCCGGCGCAGCGCGTGGGCGCGCGTCAGCCGGCCGACAGCGCGGCGGCGATCGCCTCGCCGTAGGGGGGCCGGAGCACCCCCGCCTCGGTGACGACGGCCGCGATCAGCCCGGCGGGGGTGACGTCGAAGGCCAGGTTGAAGCCCTCGGTGCCGTCGGCCGCGATCCGCCGGCCGCCGAGATGCGTCACCTCGGCGCCGTCCCGCTCCTCGATCGGGATCTCCGCGCCCGAGGCGATGCGCGGGTCGATGGTCGAGCGGGGGGCGGCGACGTAGAACGGCACGCCGTGCCGCGCGGCGAGCACCGCCACGGTGTAGGTGCCGATCTTGTTCGCCGCGTCGCCGTTGGCAGCGATCCGGTCGGCGCCCACCACCACGCCGGTGACGAGGCCACGCGCCATGAGTGCCCCGACGCTCGCGTCGGTGACCAGCCGGTGCGGGATCCCGAGCCGCCCCAGCTCCCAGGCGGTCAGGCGCGCCCCCTGCAGCAGCGGCCGCGTCTCGTCGACCCAGACCCGCTCCACCTTCCCCGCCTCGTGCGCGGCGCGGATCACGCCCACCGCGGTGCCGTAGCCGGCGGTGGCGAGCGCGCCGGCGTTGCAGTGGGTCAGCAGGCGCTCGCCCGGCCCGAAGAGGGCGGCGCCGAACCGGCCCATGGCGCGGCAGGCCTCCCGGTCCTCCGCCTCGATCGCCCGCGCCTCGGCCACGAGGAGCGCGAAGAGCTCCGCCCGCGGCGCCCCGGCCCGGCGGGCGACGAGGGCGCGCTGGCGCTCCAGGGCCCAGCGCAGGTTGACCGCGGTCGGACGGGTGGCGAGGAGGAGATCGTGGGCGGCGGCGAAGTCGGCCTCCGCCTCGCCTTCGCCGCCGGCGAGCGCGAGCGCGACGCCGTAGGCGGCGGCGACCCCGATCGCCGGCGCGCCGCGCCCCGCGAGGCGGCGGCGGGCGCCGGGCCGCGGCTGGGGGTGGGGGGTCGCGAGCCAGCGCTCCTCGGCGGGGAGGGGGGGGTGGGCGGGGGGCGCGAGGTGGTCGCCGGCCCAGCGCAGCGGCACCACCTCCGCCGCGGCGGCTCGAGTCTCGTCGGTCATGCGCCGATTCTAGCCAGGGGGCTCAGGGGGTGGTCGCCGGCCATTGCCCCTTGCCGCCGCTCTCGAAGCCGTCGGCGAAGAGCGGCACACCCGCGAGCTCGACGAGGACCGCGACGTTCATGCGCAGGATGTTCTCCGCCATGACCGGGGTGAGCGCCCCGGGCAGGTCGGTCGTCCGGTGGTAGTGGGGGTAGGAGCCGTAGTCGTTCTCGATCGTCAGCACGCCCGGCATGCCGCGGTTGACGAACGGGACGTGGTCCGAGCCGCCGGGGCTCGTGTCGGTCACGACGCGCAGCCCGGTGAACGCGGTGGCCGCGGCCTGGAAGCGGCCGAGGAGCGCGGCGTGGGTCGAGCCGGTCTCGACCAGCACGTCGAGATCGCTGTCGCCGGTGTAGCCGATCATGTCCATGTTGAGCATCAGCACCACGGAGGAGGCGAGCCCCTCGTTCACGACGCTCTGGGCGTGGGCGGTGCCGCCGTAGAGGCCCTGCTCTTCGCCGCTGTAGCAGGCGAAGACGACGGTCGCGGCCGGCCGCCAGACGGCGAGGATGCGGGCCATCTCGAGCACCCCGGCGCAGCCGCTGGCGTTGTCCTCCGCCCCCGGGGCGGCGACCGCGGGGCTCTCGGAGGTCGAGTCGTAGTGACCGCCCACGATCACCCGGCGCGCGCCGCTCCCGAGGCCGGGCAGCGTTGCGAGCACGTTCCAGGCGTTCGTGGTGGGGGAGGGTACGGTGAACTGCTGGGTGGTCACCAGGAAGTCCGGCAGCTCGCCGAAGCGGGCCACGAGCCAGTCGCGAGCCTCGTGGATTTCGGTGCCGCGCGTCCAGCGGTTCCACGCGGCGAGGTCGGAGACCGCCGCGAACCAGCGGTCGACGTCGACCGCGTCGACGATCTCGGGATCGACCGCGAGCGGCTCGGGCTCCTCTCCCGCGGGGAAGAGGTTGCTCCCGGCGCGGGCGAGCACGCGGTTCGGGGCGAAGGCGAAGCGGTGGCCGCCGCGCGGCGCGCGCTCGGACGGCACCAGCTCCCCGCCCCCTACGGGCCAGGCCGGCAGGGGCGCCTCGGGCTCGGCACGCAGGCGGCCCAGCGTCCAGCGCCCGCCGCGCGCGATCTCGGCGAAGCCGTCGTCGCCCGCGTCGCGCCGGCGGTCGCGGACGAGGACGAACGGCCCGCTGCCCGGCGGCTCGGCGAGGAGCTCGACCTCGAAGTCGCGCCCGAGCCGCGCGAGCGCGCCCGGCGGCGCGAGCACGACGAGCACGCGGTCGAGCTCGAGCCACCAGTGGAGCTCCGGGTCCGCCTCGAGCGCCGTGAGCCGGTCGGCGCCGATGCCGTCGATCCCGATCCGCGCCAGGGACGGCACGGGGGCCAGCGGCGCGAGCGGCGGCGTCGCCGCGGCGGCCGCGCCGAGGGCGAGGGCGAGGCCGAGCGAGAGGCCGAGTGAGCGGAGAGCGGGGCGGAGGGGACGCGCCGCGCGGCCGCGGCTCCGTCGATTCGGTCGGGTGGACATGGGAGGGGGACCTCGCGGGCGGCGGGCCGTGCCGCCGTGCGGCATCCTACGCCCACCGGCGGCGGGCGCGCTGTGAGGAGCGCCACAGCCCGCCGTCGGGCCGGGCGCCGAGACCTCAGAAGTTCGTGTCGTCGAGCGGGATCGCGACGCCCTCGTCGACCTCGTCGTCGCTGAAGGCGGCTTCCTTGTCGAGGCTCGCGGCGATCCAGGCGAGGAAGCGCGCCTCCCCCTCGTCGACGCGGAAGGCGAGGATCTCGGGCAGCTCGTAGGTGTGCAGCTCGCGGATCGCGGCCTCCACGGCCGGGTACTCCGCCACCGAGGTCTTCGCCATCAGCAGGTACTCGCTGTCCTTGCAGATCTTTCCCTGCCAGCGGTAGACCGAGCGCACGCCGCCCACGATGTTCACGCAGGCGGCATGTCGGCGGGCGACCAGCTCGCGGGCGATCGTGTTCGCCTGCTCCTCGTTGCCCACCGTCGTGAGGACCACCAGTGCCTGCATCGGGCGAACCGTACTGCAACCGCTTCGGCGCCGTCAACGCGCCGGCCGCGGCGCACCGGTCCGGAGCGGGGAGCGCGCCGCCGCCGGCTCATCGCCAGAGCTCCACGTCGGGGTCGTACCAGAGGACGTGGGTGCGCCCGGTGCGGCCGAACACGCGCACCACGGCCTGATGCCGCGCTCCGTCGGTGAGGTACACCGAGCCCGGCGTCACCTGCCCGAACGGGCCGAACGAGGCGAGGTCGGACTGGTTGAATCGGATCGGGTCGTCGAGCCGGTCGAGGCGGCGCCGGGGGTCTCCGGGGTCGCGCGGCGCCGGGCCGGGCGCGAAGCCGAAGCCGGCCCCGCGGCCGAGGTGGGAGAGCTCTTGGCGGGGGACGACGAGCGGGTCGGTGCCGGCGGCGATGTCGTCGCGCCGCACCCCGTCGCCGTCGCCGTCGCGGTAGATCGCGTAGCCGATCCGCTCGCCGCCGAGACTCTCGAAGCGCAGCGCGACGGGGGTGGCGTGGCGGGCGGCGAGAGCGCGGGCGAGGCGCAGCGCCGCGGTCACCTCGGCGGCGGCGAGCCGCACCCGCGCCCGCCCACTCCCGCGCAGCAGCGGCGGCACGGTGACCAGGGCGAGCAGCGCGGCGAGGGCGACGGCAACGAGCGCCTCGACGAGCGTGTAGCCGTTGCGCGG
>JAHDVN010000037.1:0-5017 GCA_023384635.1 Thermoanaerobaculia bacterium | reverse complement strand
CCGCCCCGGCGCCCCTCCCCGTGGGCCCCCGGGTGCGGGGGGGCGGGGGCGCCCGCCGGGGGGGGGCGGGGGGGGGGGGGGCCGGGGGCGCCCCCCCCCCCCGCCCGGTCAGCGGGAGCCCTCCGCCTTGGGCGGACGCGGCACCCGGACCTTCTCGGCGAGCGTCGTGGCGCCGCTCGTCGTGACGTACGGGGCGAGGAGCTCGAGGCTCTTGTCGCCGATGCCGCGCACCAGCAGGAGGTCGTCCGCGGCCTTGAACGGCCCGTTCTTCTCGCGGTGGTCGACGATGCGCTGGGCGACGGCCGGGCCGACCCGGGGGAGGAGCTGGAGCTGCTCGACCGAGGCGGTGTTGATGTTGACCTTGCCGTCGGCCGCGAGGGCCGGCAGCGCCCCGAGCAGCAGGGCGGCGGCGAGGAGCAGGCTGGTCGTGCGGGCGGTGCGGATCATCGGGTTCTCCTTTCTCTTCGGTGGATGCCGCGCTGGGCGGCGGATCCGGTTGGTTGCTTCGGGTTCACTCGGTCGGGCTTCGCTGCTCTCATCGGCTCACGTCAGGGCTCTCTCCGGTCTCGGCTCACCTCCTCTCGCGGTTCGCCGATCCGCTAGATCAAGCCGCCTGCCAACTCGTGCCCGGCAACGGAAAGACTGGGAACAAAGGGTTTGCCCGACAGCGACCGGCCGGCGCGGCGCCCGCGCCGCGCGGCGGCGCACGGCGTCCCCGGCCCCGTGGGCGCGCCCGGGCCGGGGCCGGCCGGCCCCCGGGGGGCCCCCGGGCCTCTTGTCAGAGGTTTCTGACGACGGCGCGTTTTCCTGCATCCCGCCCCGCCCCACCCCGGCGGTTTCGGTTAGATTCGTCCGGCCATGGACGAACCGACCCCCCGCCGCCGGTCGACGCTGCGCGAGTACTTCGAGGCGCTGCTCATCGCCGCCGTCTTCCTCGGCTTCACGAACACCTTCGTGGTCAAGACGTTCTTCATCCCCAGCGGATCGATGGAGGACACGCTCCTGATCGGGGATCACCTGTTCGTGAACCGCTTCGTCTTCGCGCCGGCGCCGACCGCCTTCGAGCGCACGCTCTTGCCGGTGCGCCTCCCGAAGCGGGGGGACATCGTGATCTTCCGCTCGCCCGAGAAGCCGACCGTCGACCTGGTGAAGCGCTGCATCGGGCTGCCCGGCGACACCATCCAGATCGTCGACAAGCGGCTGTTCGTCAACGGCGAGCGGGTCGAGGACGAGGGTCTCGCGCTCTACCGCGACCCGCGGACCTTCCCCAACCGCCCGACGCTGCCCGAGGAGTACCGGTTGCGCGACCAGTTCGGGCCGTTCCGGGTGCCCGACGGGGAGTACTTCTTCCTCGGAGACAACCGCGACCGCTCCTACGACTCGCGCTTCTGGGGGACGGTGCCGGAGCACTACCTCAAGGGCCGCGCCTTCGTCATCTACTGGTCGTGGGCCGGAGGAACCTCCGACGGCACCTGGCGCGGCTGGGGGCAGCGGCTCCGCGACCTCTTGCGCACCGTGGCCGGCTTCCTGCCCGACACCCGCTGGAGCCGCACCTTCCGTCTGGTGCGCTAGACTCTCCCGGATTCCAGGCCGTGACCCGAGGGAGGAATGGCATGACGCGCAGGAGTGCCCAGGCCGGCGAGAGCAAGATCGGCTGCATCCTCTGGTTGCTGCTGCTCGTGGTGGTCGTGATGGCGAGCTGGAAGGCGATCCCGGTGAAGATCGCCACCTCGCAGCTCTACGACTTCATGGTCGAGCAGGCGAAGTGGGCGGCGAGCCAGAAGGCCGAGACGCTGCACCGGAGCATCTACGACGAGGCGCGCCGGCTCGAGCTCCCGGTCGAGCCCAAGGACATCCAGGTCTCGATCGCCGGCGGACGCGTGAAGATGAGCGCCCGCTTCATGGTCCCGCTCGAGTTCCCCGGCTACACCTACGAGTGGAACTTCAACCTCGAGGTGGACCGCGCCATCTTCCTCTTCTGACGCGGCTCGCCGCCGCTCCCCGCCGCTCCCGACCGGCCGCGCTCGCGCGGCCGGTTTGCGTTCGACGGGGCCGGGCGATAGGGTTCCGCCGTTCCCCCCCAGCCATCGACCCCCCAGAGGAGACCCGCATGCATCGATCCCTGCTTCGAGCGAGCCGTGCCTGCCTGCCGCCGCTCGGCCGCGCCGCGAGCGCGCTCCTGCTCGCCCTCGCCGTCGGTGGCGCCGCCGGCGCGGGCACCGCCCCGGCGGCAGGTCCGTTCCCCGAGAGCTTCACCTACCGCGGCCACGCGCTCGACGCGGCGGGCGCGCCCCTCGCGGGCCGCGTCGCCGTGGAGCTCCGCTTTCTCGCCGGCGAGCGCGTGTTGCGCGCCGAGCGGCACTCGGGGATCGCGGTGCGCGACGGGCGCTTCACGCTCCCGGCCGGCCGCGGCCTCGCGCTCGCCGAGGGGGGCACGCCGCTCCCCGAGCTCTTCGCCCGGCACGCCGAGGTCGAGCTCGAGGTGCGGATCGCCGGCGTGACCCAATCCCCCCGGGTGCGGGTGCTCGCCGCCGGCCACTCGGCTGCCAGCCGGCAACTGCTCGCGGGCCGCGCCGACGACGGCAAGACCGTCCACTCCAAGCACTGGGGCACGAAGGCGGCGGCGACCGCGGTGCAGGCTGCGACCCTGCGCCCGGCGACGGCGGCGATGCCCGCCCTCGCCGGCGGACCGTTCGAGATCGAGGCCGAGGGGCCGTGGTTCTCGCCGCCCCTGCGGGACCTGCCGGCGCTCGCCGAGACCGAGATCTTCACCGGCGACCCGGCGGAGACGAACCGGCCGCGGCACGAGACGCTGGTCGACGAGGACGGCATCCTCTTCGGCACCCGCGCCGAGCCGATCTTCGACCCGCTGGTGGCGGCGGCCCGGCCGCCCGCGGGCCTGGCGACGCCGGCGCCGCTCTTCACCTTCGAGGGGGTCGGCAACGTGCAGGGCTACTACCCGCCCGACATCGAGGGGGCGGTGGGGCCGAACCATTACGTGCAGGTGGTCAACGTGAGCTACGGCATCTTCGACAAGAGCGGCGCTCCGCTCGGCGGCCCCTGGCCGACGAACTCGCTCTGGGCCGCCGGCGCGCCGGGCACCGCCTGCGCCACTCACAACGACGGCGACGCGATCTTCAACTACGACCAGTTCGCCGACCGCTGGATGCTGACCCAGTTCGCCGTCAACCCGGGGCAGATCGTCTGCTTCGCGATCTCCCAGACCCCCGACCCGCTCGGCGCCTACTACCTCTACCAGATCACCACGCCGCGCTTCCCCGACTACTTCAAGATCGGCGTCTGGCCCGACCCGGCGAACAACGCCTACTTCATGGCCACCAACTCCGGCTACCAGGGCCAGTACGACGTCTTCGCGGTGGACCGCGAATCGATGCTCGCGGGCTCGCCGGTGCGCCCCACCCAGTACTTCCAGAATTACCCGAACCTCTGGATGCCGGCCGACGTCGACGGCTCGACGCCGCCACCGCCCGGCACGCCCGGCTTCTTCTACAGCTTCCGCAAGGGGGGGGAGTCGTATTTCGGCAACCCGCCCTCCGACAGCCTCGACCTCTGGGCCTTCCAGGTGAACTGGACCACGCCGGCGAGCTCGACCTTCTCCCAGGTCGTCTCGTTCACCCCCGCCTCCGGCGGCCTCGCGCCGTTCAACTGGACGGTCTGCGGCTTCTTCACGCAGAACTGCCTGCCGCAGCCCGGCACCTCCCAGGGCATCGACAGCGCCTCCTGGTGGCCGATGCAGCGGCTCGCCTACCGGAACTTCGGCGGCCACGAGTCGATGGTCGGCACCTGGACGGTGGACGTCACCGGCTCGCCCGACCTCGCCGCGCCGCGCTGGTTCGAGCTGCGCCGCAGCGGCGGCGGCCCCTGGGCGATCCACCAGCAGGGGACCCACTCCCCGGACAACACGCATCGCTGGATGGGCTCGATCGCCATGGACCGGGACGGCAACATCGCGCTCGGCTACAGCGTCGTGAACGCCGCGACGAACCTCTATCCCTCGATCCGCTACGCCACCCGGGCCGTGAACGACCCGCTCGGCACGCTCCAGCCCGAGCAGACGCTCGTCACCGGCACCGGGGCGCAGACCGGCACCGCGGGCCGGTGGGGGGACTACTCCTCGATGACCGTGGACCCGGCCGACGACTGCACCTTCTGGTACACGAACGAGTACCTCACCACCACCGGCGGCGCCCCCTGGCAGACGCGGGTCGGGGTCTTCCGGATCCCCGGCTGCGGCGGGCTCCAGATCGCTCCCACGAGCCAGTCGCTCTGCGCGAGCGCCGGCAGCGCCTCGTTCGCCATCACTCTCTTCCAGCAGTTCCAGGGGACGACGAATCTCGGGGTGGCCGGTTGCCCGGCGAACGCGACCTGTGGCTTCACGGTGAATCCGGTCGTCTTCCCCGCCACCCAGAGCTCGCTCGAGGTCACCAACCTCGGCGCGGTGCCCGCAGGTTCGTACGCGCTCACGGTCACCGCCACCGACGCGGGCGACCCGGCCAACACCCGCGACGTGCCGCTCGCGCTCGCGGTCTGGGAATCGATCGCCGGCGTTCCGGCCCTCACCTTCCCGGCCGCCGGCGCCACCAACGTCGCCGTGCGCCCCGCCTTCGCCTGGCAGCCGGTCGCCGGCGCCGAAACCTACGAGCTCGAGGTCGACGACGACCCGACCTTCGCGACCCCGATCTACACCCGCACGGTCGCCGAGACCGGCCACACACCGGTCTCCGACCTGCCCTCGAACAGCGTCCTCTTCTGGCGCGTGCGCGCGATCAATCCCTGCGGCGCCGGCACCTGGTCGTCGGCCTCCTCCTTCACCACCGTGCCGCTGCCGGGCGACTGCCCGCTCGGCGCCCAGGCGGTGGCGGTGTACAGCTACGGCTTCGAGGCCGGGGCCGCCGGCTGGACCACCCCCTCCGGCGTCGGCACCAACACCTGGGCGATCGTCACCACCAACCCCTACGACGGGGCCAACCACTACCGCGGCGCCGGCACCGCCTCG
>JAHDVN010000498.1 GCA_023384635.1 Thermoanaerobaculia bacterium | reverse complement strand
GACAAATCACTCTCATTCTCTGGTTTAAGAGAAACATAGCTTGATGGAAAATCGTCAACCAGTGCTTGAACATTGATTGTTGCAGTCCCATTGTTTAGTACTTTGGCAGCAATACCACCACGGCGAACTCTAGCAAATTCCAAAAGATTTCTTAACTCAGGTATGGATGCTTCAAACTTTTCTTGCCACTCATCAATATCCATTGATCTTAACCATGAATGGACGTCCATATCGGGTATTGTTTCTTCCCACATCCGACCAATTCTGTTAGCAAGACCACGAGATACAATGCCTTGAAACATTAGCTCTAGGGCAGTACTGTTCTGTACACCCCACCTAATATGCGCAGGAATAGCCCTGGGCAATGTCTGCAAAACTCCATTTTCCGCTAGTATGGCATTTGTCCACTCAATGATTGTTCCAAAAATCCAAGGAAAGAAGTTCTCGAAATATCTATTAATATAATCACCCACCTGTTCAAGACGGTAATCTAAATCAGCAATTTCATTAAAGAATGAATTTGAAATATCAATCAATTCATCACCAGTAATCCAATTTTGCAGTAGAGCTCCTATTGATATAGCGATCTCCTGACGATTCTTACCTGCTCGTGTCGTAAACACCCGGTTTTTGGGACACTCTGTGAGACTCAGAATTTTATTGACTCGGTTCTTGTCCAAGATTATTTTTATCGCATCTAGGAGCGAAATTGGTTGAGTAAGTCCTTTCACTTCCGATGCTACCTCGATTGCAATGCCTTCGAGTATTTGAGCAGAGCCAAGAGAAGTGCCAGATTTCGCCCATCGTTTGCGAGTCGACGGCTCAGTATCTGAGTATTTACTTATAACTTTTTGCGCTACTGAGAACCATCTAGACTGATCATCTTGATCGAGTTGACCCCATCCTAAAGTTTTTCCAAGAAACTGCCTTATCTTATCATCGTTCATCGCTTCGTTTCGTTTTTCTACTTCAAACGCGAAATACCAAATGAATGATAAAAACTTTGAGATAATTTGATCTGGAGCCTGAAAGATCTCATCTTCACTTTCACGAATTAGATTTTCAAAATCCGCTAATGCCTCCAGGGCACGTTTCGTTGCTATGTTGGAAGTAACAGCCATTTCAGCAGGATCTGGTGTAAACCGTTTGAAATCTTCTGGTGAAACCTGTTCATTCAAGGCTAAAACAACCACGCCCTCTGTTTCCTTTGCCGCACGGCCCGCTCTCCCTATCGCATTGATTAGTTTTGGACCAGTTATGTACTCTTCATAACCTTCTTTTGTAAATGACCCCTGAGATGCTATTACAACAGATCTAACCGGTAAATTGACACCATCGGTCATAGTTGTGGTTGCAACTAAAATATTCAGTTGTCCTTGGCTTATTGCATCTTCTATTAAAGTTCGGACTTCTTGAGGTAACGACCCGTGGTGGTAGGCTACTCCCCTAGACAGCGCCTGGTGTAAAGAGTGCTCTGAACCAAGTTTTGTCTCCACCATATCAAGCAATTGATTCACTGGTGGACTATCCACTTTCTCAAGTTCTGATGCAATCGCCTTGGCTAAGTTGATAGCTCTTGGTACGGTTGATTCCACTATCAATACTGGGCCTGATAATGCTAGATGTTGAATAAGAGGCACAAGCATCTTGTAATACGGTGTACTATAAGTGCCGTCGCGTTTTCTGTTTTGCCCCTGTTCGTCCGCTTGCAATACCAATTGTCCGATTGCCTCTGTAGTTTGAAAAGAATAAAACTCCTTTGAATGAGGAATTAAGGTATCAAGCCGGCCGTGTAATGGATAAGTAATTCGTTTTGCATATTTAGCACGTTTTGAGACAATTGCCACAGACGAGTTTTGCCAGTCAGGCTCTGTACGCCAAATTGTGTACATCCGACGGGGTCCGCGCCATTCAGAAGAAAGGGAAATAACATCATTTCCATTTGTACCCAACCACTCAATAAACTGAATTTTGTTACCAACAGCGGCAGATATAAAGACAATGCGATGATGAGTACCTTCTGTTGCATATTGGAGATAGGCTAGATCCTCCTCCAATGTCCAACCGCGACCTTCTTCGCCAAGAGTATGTACTTCATCAAAGATAAACAAGCCATATTT
>JAHDVN010000497.1 GCA_023384635.1 Thermoanaerobaculia bacterium | reverse complement strand
CCACCCCGGTGGTGTCGCAGTCCATCATGAAGGCGATGGTGCCGGTCGGCGCCAGGACCGAGATCTGGCTGTTGCGCAGGCCGTGCGCCTCCGCGTGCCCCACCACCTCGTCCCAGCTCTTCTTGGCCGCCTGCAGCAGCTCCAGCGGCACGTGCGCCGGGTCGACCCGCTTGACCGCGTCGCGGTGCTTGCGCATCACGCGCAGCATCGGCTCGCGGTTGGCGGCGTAGCCGCGGAAAGCGCCGAGCCGCTCGGCGATCCGCCCCGACTGGGCGTAGGAGGCCCCGGTCATGAGGGCGGTGATCGCCGCCGCGTAGTCGCGCCCCGAGTCGGAGTCGTAGGGCAGGCCGCGCGCCATGAGCAGCGCCCCGAGGTTGGCGTAGCCGATGCCGAGCGGGCGGTACTCGTGGGAGTTGCGCTCGATCGCCGGCGTCGGGTAGGAGGCGTAGTCGACCACGATCTCCTGCGCCGAGATCACGACCTCGCAGGTGTGGGTGAAGCCATCCACGTCGAAGCCGCGGTCGGCGTCGAAGAACTCGAGCAGGTTGAGCGACGCCAGGTTGCAGGCCGTGTCGTCGAGGAACATGTACTCGCTGCAGGGGTTGCTGGCGTTGATGCGCGCCGTCGCCGAGCAGGTGTGCCAGTCGTTGATGGTGGTGTCGAACTGCATCCCGGGATCGCCGCAGACCCAGGTCGCCTCGGCGATCATCCGCATGAGGTCGCGCGCGCGGTAGGCGTCCATCTTGCGCCCGTCGCGCACCGCGCGGGTCGACCACTCGCGGTCGTCGACCACGGCGCGCATGAACTCGTCGGTGGCGCGCACCGAGTGGTTGGCGTTCTGGTAGGCGATCGAGTCGTAGGCGCCGCCGGGGACGTTGAAGCCCCCCTCGTAGCCGGCCTCGATGAGCGCCCACGCCTTGCGCTCCTCGACCTCCTTGCTGCGGATGAAGTCGACGACGTCCGGGTGGTCGGCGTTGAGGATCACCATCTTGGCCGCCCGCCGCGTCTTGCCGCCGCTCTTGATCACGCCCGCGAAGGCGTCGAAGCCCTTCATGAAGGAGACCGGCCCGGAGGCGGTGCCGCCGCCGGCCAGCGCCTCGCGCGACGAGCGCAGGGTCGAGAGGTTGCTGCCCGTCCCGGAGCCGAACTTGAAGAGCATCCCCTCCGTCTTCGCGAGATCGAGGATCGAGCCCATGGTGTCCTCGACCGAGTTGATGAAGCAGGCCGAGCACTGCGGGCGCTCCTCGATCCCGACGTTGAACCAGACCGGAGAGTTGAAGCAGGCGAGCTGGTGCAGCAGGATGTGCGCGAGCTCGGCGCGGAAGGTCGCGGCGTCCTCCTCCGAGGCGAAGTAGCCGCCCCGGCGGCCCCAGCCGGCCATGGTGTCGACCACGCGCCCGACCAGCTGGCGCACGCTCGTCTCGCGCCCCGGCGTGCCGAGCTGGCCGCGGAAGTACTTGCTCACCACCACGTTCGTGGCGGTCTGCGACCAGGCCTTGGGCACCTCGACCCCGAGCTGCTCGAAGACCTTTTCGCCCCGTTCGTTGCTGATCACCGCGTCGCGCGTCTCCCATTCGAGAGCGTCGAACGGGTCGACCTCCGGGGTGGTGAAGTGGCGGCGGAACGCGAGGCCCCGGGAGGGGTCGGCCGGTGACACGGGGGACTCGCTGCGGCTCGGGGCGGGGATCGACTGCATCGCTTCGGCTCCTCTTCCAAGAGACACGCCGCGCCCGACTCAGGATTCGAGATGGAGGTGCGCGGCCGTTCGTTGAAGCTGTCAGAACGTACGTCACGGCACCGCCTCTGTCAAGGGAATTCCCACCACATGTTGTGGTCGCCTGATCTAAGGACACCACGGATTGGATTTACGCGATACCGCCCGTCCGGGCGGGAAATCGGGCGACGCCGCTTCCTATAATCCGGCCATGAGCCATTCCGACCAGTCCGCCAAGCCCGGCCCGGGCCGCGCCACCCCTTCCGGTCTCGAGCTGAAGCCGGCCTACGCGCCGGCCGACCTTTCGGCCGGCGCGGCGGCCGAGCTGCCGGGTCAGTTCCCGTTCGGCCGCGGCCTCTACCCCGACATGTACCGCAGCCGCCTCTGGACGATGCGCCAGTACGCC
>JAHDVN010000496.1 GCA_023384635.1 Thermoanaerobaculia bacterium | reverse complement strand
CCGCCAGGTCGAGCAGGGCGAGCGCCGCCGCCGGGCTCGCCGCCGGCGCCGCCCCGTCGAAGACGTCCTGCGCCCGCACCAGCAGGTCCGGGGCGGCGGCCGCGTTGAAGAAGCCGCCGCCCGGAGCGCGCAGGCGGGCGGTCAGCTCGTCCGCGAGGCGGGCGCCCTCGTCGAGCCAGCGCCCCTCCCCCGTCGCCTCGTGGAGCGCCACGACTCCCCGCAGCAGCGCGGCGTAGTCGCCGAGCTGCGCCTCCACCCCGGTGCGGCCGGCGCGCCAGCTGCGGCGCAGCGCGCCGCCGTCCGGGCGCAGGCTGGCGAGCAGGAAGCCGGCGGCCGCGGCCGCGCTCTCGACGTAGGCGGGCTCGCCGAGCAACCGGCCCGCGGTCGCGAGGCCGGCGATCGCCAGGCCGTTCCAGTCGGCGAGGAGCTTGTCGTCGGTCGGCGGGCGCCGGCGCCGGCCGCGCGCCGCGAGCAGGCGGGCGCGGAGCGGCGCCAACTCGGCCCAGAGCGCGTCGGGCGCCGTCCGGCGTTCGCGGGCGAGGACGTCGACCGGCTTCGGCAGGTGGAGGACGTACGCCTTCTCCTCGAAAAACGGCTCCCCCGCGAAGCCGAGCAGGGGCGCGGCCCAGGCCGCGTCCTCGGCGCCGAGCTCGGCCTCGAGCTCGGCGCGCGTCCAGACGTAGTAGGCCCCTTCGTGGCCGTCGGTCTCGGCGTCGAGCGCGCTCCAGAACGCCCCCTCCGGCGAGCGCATCTCGGCGAGGAGGAACCCGGCGGTGGCCCGCGCCACCCGCGCCCGCTCGGCCGCGCCGGTGCGCGCGAAGTCGCGGGCGTAGACCTCGAGCAGCAGCGCGTTGTCCGAGAGCATCTTCTCGAAGTGCGGCACGCGCCACTCGCGGTCGGTGGCGTAGCGGTGGAAGCCGCCCGCGAGCTGATCGCAGATGCCGCCGCGCCCCATCTGGTCGAGGGTGGCGCCGAGCATCAGGCCCGCCTCCACGCTCTCCGGCGCCAGCTCGACCAGCAGCATCAGGTTGGCCGGGGTCGGGAACTTCGGCGCCGTGCCGAAGCCCCCGAAAGTCGCGTCGAAGCGGCGGCGGAGCGACTCCAGGCTGCGCCCTGCCGCGTCGACCGCGTCCGCCGGGGGCAGCTCCGCCGCCGGCGCCGCCATCCCCTCGAGGTAGCGCCGCATCGCCGCCGTGACCTCGCGCGCCTGCTCCTCGACCTCTCCGCGCCGCTCCCGCCACGCCTCGGCGAGCGAGCGCAGCACGGTCGGGAAGCCGGGCAGGCCGTGGCGGTCTGCGGGCGGGAAGTAGGTGCCGGCGAAGAACGGCTCGAGCGAGGGGGTGAGGAAGACCGAGTTCGGCCACCCGCCCTGCTGGGCGAGCACCTGCGTCGCGGTCATGTAGATCTCGTCGAGGTCGGGTCGCTCCTCGCGGTCGACCTTCACCGGCACGAACTCCCGGTTCAGCAGCTCGGCCACCGCCGGGTCGGAGAACGACTCTCGCTCCATCACGTGGCACCAGTAGCAGGTCGAGTAGCCGACCGAGAGGAAGATCGGGCGGTCGAGAGCGCGGGCGCGAGCGAGCGCCTCCTCCCCCCACGGATACCAGTCGACCGGGTTGCCGGCGTGGAGGAGGAGATAGGGGCTGCTCTCGCCGGCGAGACGGTTCTCGCGGCCGGAGGGGTCTGCCATCGCGGGCTCCTCGCGGAGCCGCCGGGAGGATCCCGGCGGCCGGCCGATTCTAGCCTCCGGCCTCCCGGCCTCGGACCGGGCCGGCTCCGGTAGAGTTCGCGCCATGGCGACGCTCGAAGCGATCTGGATCAAGACCGCGAAGCGCGGCCCGATGGAGAGCCGCGACGCGGCCGAGCTGGTGGCCGGCGAGGGGATCGTCGGCAATGCGGATTTCCGCTGCCGGCGGCAGGTGACGCTCCTCGGCCGCGCGCGCTGGAGCGAGGCCGAGGCCGAGCTCGGCGCCCGCGTCGACCCGGCGGCCCGGCGCGCGAACCTGCTGCTCGCGGGGCTCGACCTCAGGCAGAGCGCGGGGCGGCTGCTGCGGGTCGGAGCGGCCACGATCCGCCTGCTCGGCGAGACGCGCCCCTGTCCCCGGATGGACGAGGCGCACCC
>JAHDVN010000036.1 GCA_023384635.1 Thermoanaerobaculia bacterium | reverse complement strand
ACCAGCCGGAAGCCGGTGGTGTCCGGGCCGACCACCCGCCGCCGCAGCTCCCGCGCCGCCTCGAGCCGCCGCCGGAAGAACGCGCGGTCGATCGCGGACGCGGCCGACGCCAACATCCGCACCCGGATCTGCGAGCCCCGGCTGTAGAGGCCGACGCCGAGCCGCTCGCCGCCGGCGCTCTCCACCTCGGCGAGCGCCGCTTCGGCTGGCCCCTCCTCGGCCGCGATCGCGCCGGAGAAGAGCCAAGGGTGCCCCTGCCGCAGCGCTTTCTCGCGACCCGGGGCGAGGCGGATCCGCACGCGCTCGCCACCTCCCGGCCCGGTCGTCATGACGCCATTCTCGCCCAGGCCGGGCGTGCGGGGACCGCGGCCGGCTCGTGGCGCGGCCCCTGCCGGCCGGGGGCGCCGCCCGCTCGGGCTCAGCCCGCGGTCCTCGCCAGCAGCTCGCGCACGCGGGGCTGCGCGGGGTCGAGGGAGAGCGCCACCCGCGCGCCGCCGGGGGTGCCGCGGCAGCGAGGCGCCCTGGCGGCGCTGGCCGGCGCCGCCGGGTTCGCCGGGGCGAGGCGCTCGGCGGCGAGGAAGTCCTCGAGCGCCCCCTGGCACTCCCCGCGCTCGATGCGGTAGCGGCCGCGGAAGAGCAGCACCTCGGGCTCGTCGCCGCGGGCGGCGATCGCGGCGTCGAGCAGCCGCAGCGCCCGCTCCACGTCGCCCGACCGCTGGTAGCCGATGGCGCGGCCGATCACGAACCGCGTCCCCTCCGGGAGCTCGCCGCCGAAGGCGCGCACCAGGAGCTCGTCGGCGCGGTCGAGCTCGCCGGCGGCGAAGAGCAGGTCGGAGAGGTTCCACGCCGCCGACGCGAGCCCGGAGTCGACCTCGAGCGCCCGTTCGAACGCCTGGCGCGCCTCGCCCTTCCGTCCCTCGTCCTGGTGGATCAGCCCCTCGTTGTTGAACGAGCCGGCGGTCCGCCCGGCGCCGCGGGCGAGCGCCTCGCGGCTCGCGCGCCCCGCCTCGCGGGCGCCGAGGTAGCCGAGCGCCCGGAGCTTCGCGATCTCCTCCTCCCCGCCCTGCGGCGCCGCAGGGGCCCGCGCGAGCCGCCGCTCCCGCTCCCGGTCGAAGTACGGCTGATAGCCGAACGGCGCCGCGGCGGGCGCGGCCACGGGCGCGAGCGGCGCCACGCCCCAGCCCACCGGCGGGGCGAGTCCGAGGAGCGAGACGAGGGTCGGCGCCACCTGCCGCACCCCGCCGCGCTCGCGCTGCGTCGACGCCGCCGCGCCGGTCCCGTGCAGGAGGTACATCCCCTCCTTGCGGTGCCACTTGGCGGCGGTGGCGTTGGCGAAGCTCGAAAGCTGCTCGGGCCGCCCCTCGTGCCAGGTGAAGCCGTGGTCGGAGGCGAGGAAGAGCACCGCTCCCCGGGCCTCGGCCAGCCGTCGCAGCTCTCCGAGGAGCCGGTCGATCTCCCGGAAATAGCGGTCCGCGACGCCGCCGAAGCGGGCGAAGTCCGCGGGCGAGACCGAGGCCTGCCGCGGCGGGTAGTAGGGGGCGAACATGTGCCCGATGCTGTCGGTCCCCTGGAGGTAGAGGACGGCGAGCTCCGGCCGGTCGCGCTCCCAGCTCCCGGCGAGCAACCGGGCGTAGACCCGGGTCTCGACCAGGATCCGCCGCAGCGCCGAGACCGGGTCGTCGTAGGGGCGCGTGGCCGCGAGCGCGCGCCGGTACTCCGCCTCGCCGAGGTCCGGCAGGTAGCCGCGCATCGTCTCGAAGCCGACCTCCTCCTCGACCTGCCGCAGGATCTCCCGGGCCCACGCCTGCCGCTCCGGGGGGAAGACCGTTCCCTCCGGAGGAGCTCCGCCCATGTCCAGGAAGGCGAAGAAGCGGTCGGCGACGAGCAGCCCCTGGACCGGCTCGGCGGGGAACGTGGCCCAGAGGCCGAGCACCGTGACCGGGCGCCCCGCCCAGCTCGCGAGGTTCCAGACCGCGGGGCGGAGCCGCTCCTCGCTGCCGACCGGCTCGCGCTCGCCGCTCCCCGGGCGGAAGCGGCTGAAGTCGAGCACCCCGTGCTCGAGCGGCGAGCTGCCGGTGAACATCGTCGTCCAGAGGATCGGCGACAGCGGCGGGTGCTCCGTCTCGAGGACTCCGGGGCGGCCCTCCCGCACAAGCCGGGCGAGCTCGGGCAGCTCTCCGCGCGCGATCAGCGGATCGAGGTGCTGCCAGTCGGCGCCGTCCAGGCCGACGAAGAGGACCGGGCGCCCGGGGCGGGCGGCGGCCTCGATCTCCGGGACGGTCGCGGCGCGCAGCACCGGGCGGGCCGACGAGGGGGGCGGCTCGGCCTCCCTGCGCGGTCCCGCCTCGGGGCCGCCGCAGGCGAAGGCGGCCAGGGCGACGAAGGCGAGCAGGGACGATGGCAGCCGCTGCGACGGGATCATCGATCGGGTCTCGGACATGAAAAAGGGGCCTCGCCGAAGCGAGGCCCCAGGTTACCGCAACCGCTGCCGGCTAGAAGCGGAACCGCAGGCCGACGCGGATGTTCCTCTGGCCGGTGAAGTTCGTCCCGGCGCGCAGGAAGTCCGGGTTGGCCGCGGTGGCCCGCGGATTCCCCAGCTGGCCGACCGGATTGAGGGTCGCCCCGTCGTGCTGGAGCCCGCCGTCGCCGTTGCAGAGCTCCTCGGGAACGCCTCCGCACGGGTCGCCGTTGAGGTTGTAGCGCTGGTCGCGCGCCGTGATCGCCTGCCGGTCGAGCAGGTTGAAGATGTCGACCAGGAACTGCAGCTCGTAGTCGCCGACCTTCAGCGGGTACGACGCGTGGATGTCCATCTCGTAGTCCGCCGGCCCGCGCCCGAGCGAGCCGCGCTGCGTGAGGAAGTACTCCCAGTTCTGGTAGCCGCCGGAGTAGCCGTAGGCGGTCTGCGGCGCACCGGACTGCCAGTAGGCGGACACGCCCAGGGTGAGGTCCTTGGCGATGCCCTGCTGGAAGGTGTAGCTGCCGTTGACCTTGAAGGTGTGGGTGCGGTCGTTGGTCAGCTTGCCGTCGGCGTTGATGAGGAAGTCGGCGTAGTCGAACGCCGAGTTGATGTTCGGGTCGAGCTGGCCGGTCGACGCCTGGAAGACGCCGTCGTAGTTCCCCTCGAGCTCCGACCAGAGGTAGCTGGCGTAGAGCTGCCAGCCGTTGCTGTAGCGCTTGCGGGCGTTGAGCTCGACGCCCAGGTACTCGCGCTTCGCCTTGGGCGCCGGCACCTCGGAGTAGTCGTAGAAGGTCATCGTCCGGCCGATGCCCTCGCCGGGGTTGGCGATGAAGTAGCTGCCCTCGGAGATGATGAGGAAGTCCTCGATGATCCGGCCGAGCTCGCGGTAGGTGGCCTGGATGCCGATCGCGAAGTTCGGGACGATCTCGTACTCGTAGCCGAGCAGGATCTCGTCGATGTACTGGCCCTTGAGATCCGGATCGACCGGCTCCTCACCGCCCAGCAGGCTGTTGCGCCAGCCGGTCTCGGCGAAATCGATACCCTGGATGTCGTTCGGGTTGGGGCTGAAGTTGTAGCAGAAGCACTGCACCTCGCCGCCGAACGCGCGGATGTTGATGTCGAGCGGCACGCTCTCGTAGTAGCGCCCGTAGGCGCCGTAGACCTTGCCGCGGCCGTCGGCCTTCGGATCCCAGACGAAGGCGAGGCGGGGCGCGTAGTTGTCGTCGATCTCGATCGCCGTTTCGCCGGAGCGGTTGTTGATCTCCTGCTGCTCCCAGCGGAAGCCGAGGTTCAGGGTGAGGTTCGAGATCGGCCGCCAGGAGACCTGGGCGTAGGCCGAGGTGTTGACGCTGTTCGGCTCCGAGGTCAGCGGCGCCGCGAGCACCCAGGTCGACGGGTCGTTCCGGTTGTAGCCCGGCGCCCGGTCGTCGACGTAGTAGCGGTGGCGGTAGACCAGCGGGCCGTTCGGATCGGCGCGGTTCGGGAGGATGTAGATCCGCTGCCCGGCGCCGCCGTTCCAGTTCGAGTTGACGGCGCTGGTGTCCTCCTGGTCGGCGCCGAACTTCAGCTCGAAGGCGCCGACGAACTTGGTGACGTCGGCCTTGAAGACCTCGCGCTCGAACTCCTGGTCCTGGTGGAAGCCGAAGCCGCCGGTCCAGGCGTCGGGACCCGCCGGAAGGGTGTCGATGTAGAGCGCCTGACTCTTGCCGGGACCGGTGGTGAAGTCCTCCTCCTGGTGGAGGCCGGCCAGGGCTTCGACGACCCACGAGCCGCCGAAGACGCCGTCCCAGCGGAGCACGAAGTCGTCGCTGCCGGTCTCGCGCTTGCCGTCCCACGTGCTGGACGGCCCGGAGATCGCGAAGACGTTCCCCTCGCGCGTCAGCGGATCGCCGAAGATCGAGAAGGAGACGTTGTGGTTGTTGCTCACCCGCCAGGTCAGCTTGGCGGCGTAGAGGTCCTGCGTGATGTCGGCGCCGATCGCGTCCCCCACGGCCGGCGAGCCGGGGGCCTCGATCGTGTTGATCACGCTCGTCTCGTCGCTGCGGTCGATCCGGGTGTAGGCGCCGAAGAACCAGAGCTTGTCCTTCACGAAGTAGCCGCCCAGGTTGGCGCCGAGCTCGTACCGGCTGTCGACGTTCACGACCTGCGTGGCCCACGCCGGCCGGTCGCCGCGGGTCGAGTCGTCGCTCTGCAGGTCGCCGCCCTCGTAGAAGCCGAAGACGTCGCCCGTGAACTCGTTGCCGCCCGAGCGGGTGATGGCGTTGATGAGGCCGCCGGTGAGGCGCCCGTACTCGGCCGGCAGCCCGCCGGTCTTGACCTCGACCTCCTGGATGAAGTCGAAGTTGAGGGTCTTGCCCTCGATCCCGAGCTCGGCGCCGGTGGTGTTCAGGCCCTCGATGACGTACTGGTTCTCGGCCCCCGTGGAGCCGTAGAACGAGGTCCCCGCGGCGTCCGCCGCGGCGCCGGTGGCGATCTGCGCCACGGCGTAGAAGTCACGGGCCAGGGGGAGCTTCTCGAAGGTGTCCTTGCCGACGCTCACGCCCGTCGACGCCTTCGTCACGTCCACCACCGGGGCCGCTCCGGTCACCGTGACCTCGCCGGCGAAGGCCGGGTTGAGGGTCAGGTCGAGGCTGACCGTGCGGTCGATGCCGACGCGGATGTCCGGCTGCTCGACGGTGCTGTACCCCTCGAGCGTCGCCGTCACCTGATAGGCGCCGGGCGGCAGGTTGAGGAGCCGGAACGTGCCGGTCGCGTCCGTGACGACCACGCGGTTGCCCTGGAGCACCGGGCTGGTGCCGGTCACGGTGGCGCCGGGGAGCGCCTGGCCCTCCGGGTCGCGGACCTTCCCCTCGATGCGGCCCGTCGTCTGCGCCACCGCGGCGCTGGCGACGAGGAGGGCGATGGCCAGCAGTGCGAAGCATCTTGCCCACTTCATACGCTTCTTCCTCCCATGAGAAGTCAGCATCGGCCGGGCACGCCCCGGCCTGGATCCACGCCACGCGCGAGTGCCGGGCCGACGCGGCCCGGTCACTTCGTTTGCGGCTGACAAGGGACGACGGAAGTGTACTCCTCTCGGTCCGAGATGCAACTGCCCCGTGCCGGCCGGGGTGGACCCCCTGGCGCCGTGGCACGGATCTCGCTTACGCTTCCGGCAGACCCGAGGAGAACTCATGCGCGCTCGCTTCCCCGCCACCCTCGTCGTGGCGGTCCTCGCCTCCGTGGGCGGGGCCGCCGCCCAGAGCCCACCCGCTACCGGTACCGCCTTCGGCGAGCGGATCGAGGTTCGCGTGGTGAACGTCGACGTCGTGGTCACCGACCGCGACGGCAACCCGGTCGTCGGCCTCGGGCCGGAGGAGTTCGCGGTCTACGAGGACGGCGCCCTGCAGGAGCTGACCAACTTCGCTTTCGTGGAGGGACCGCGCCTGCGCGAGGGGGCAGACGGCGCCTGGCGTCCGGTCACCCCCGACTCGAGCTTCCGCCGCCGCCTGCTGCTCCTCGTCGACAACAACTTCGTCGAGAAGCCGGACCGGGACCGCGCGCTCGCCGCCCTCCAGGCCTACCTGGACCAGAGCTTCGACGGCAGCTACGAGTGGGGGGTGATGGCGGTGGGCGACCGCGCCGAGCTCCTCCTCCCGTTCAGCGCCGACAAGCTCGCCGTGCGGGCGGCGCTCGACCGCATCGCCGCCATGCCGACTCAGGCCTCGCGCTACCGGATCGACCGCTTCTTCCTCAACGATCCCCTCCGGGCCCGCCGTGCCCAGCGGGGGGCGGCGAGCCGCGACGCGGCCAGCCTCGGGGAGGATCCGTCCGAGGCCTACACCACCGGCCTCCGATTCGAGTCACGCGCCAACCTGCGGCGGGTGCTGGCCGCCGTGGAGCGCACCACCGGAGCCCTGATCCAGGCGTTCCACGCCTACGGCAACCTGGACGGCAACAAGATCCTGGTCTGGGTCACCGGCGGCGTGCCGATGCTCCCCGAGTACCAGCAGGGAGGCGACGGCCGCGCCGTGACCGGCGGCGTGTCGCAGATCGACACCGAGATGCGCCAGATGCAGCAGGAGCTGCGCGACCTCGTCGACCGCGTCGCCACCGAGGCCAACGCCGCCGGCTTCAAGGTCTTCCCGGTCAAGACGGGCGGCCTCGCGCCCCAGGTGCCCCAGATCGATCCCACCAACCGCTCGAGCGGCAACACCTTCAGCCAGGAGGCGTTCTCGGCGCCGGTGGAGGTGGACGACACCGACTCGGCGCAGCTCTCCCTGGCGCTCGGCACCGGAGGGCTCTACCTGGTCTCGAACGACCTGGAGGAGGCGGTCTCGCGGCTCGACCGGGCGACGAGCTCCTACTACTCGCTCGGCTTCTCCCCGGCCCGCCCGCCGGACGACGCGTTCCACCCCGTCCGCGTCGAGGTGCGGCGCCCGGGCCTGATCGCGCGGGCCCGCCGGGGCTACGTAGACCGGCCCGAAAGCGACCGCTTCGCGCTCTACCTGGCCTCTCCCCCCTCCTTCCCCAAGGACCCGGGGAGCCTGCCGGTGGCACTGCTGCTCGACGACCAGGGGCGCCAGGGGATCGTCGCCGCCGCCGAGCTGCCGGTGTCGGAGATCGCCTTCCTGCCGGCGGGCGAAGAGCTCGTCGGCCGGGTCGAGGTCTTCCTCGCCGTGCACGGGGACGGGGGGGGCCTGCTCGCCCTCGAGCGCACCACCCAGGAGCTCCGCGATGGAGCGGACCTTCCGCTACGCCTTCCGCGTCCGGCTCGACGCCCGGGGCGAGGTCACGTTCTCCCTCTCGGTGCGCGACCTCGCCACCGAGGAGAGCGGCACCGTCTCCCAGCGGCTGCGGCTCTGACCGCTCAGAGGTAGCCGAGCATCTCCCGCGCCGCCGGCGCGTCGGGGTCGTCGGGAGCCAGCTCGAGGAACGCCTCCAGCTCCGCCTTGGCGCGCGCCGGCTGGCCGGCGTTGACGTAGCAGAGCGCGAGCAGGTAGCGCGCCTTGGCGAGCTGCGGGTCGGCCGCCACCGCGCGCTCGAACTGCGGCAGCGCCTCGCCGGTCTTGCCTTCGTTGTAGAGCTCCACGCCGCGGTTGAAGAACTCGGCGGCCGCGGTGGCCGGGTCGGCAGCGGCGAGCGCCTCGCCCGCCGCCCGCGCCTTCTCCTCGTCGCCGAGCGCGCGGAAGGCCTCGTAGCGGATCATCAGCGCCCGGCGGTCGCCCGGGTCAGCCGCCAGCGCCCGCTCCGCCCAGCCGACGGCGCCGGCGTGGTCGCCGTCGACCATCGCGAGGCCGGCCAGTGCCGAGGCCGCGGCGGCGAGCTCCGGGTCGAGGGCGAACGCCTCCTCGAAGCGCGCCCGGGCGGCCGCCGCGTCGTGCGCCTGCGCCGCCTCCGCGCCGGCGTTGAAGGCGAGCACCGCCTTCTCCTTCGGCGTCAGCTCGCGCTTCACGCCGCCGGCCGCCGCCCGCTTCTCCGCCTCGGCGAGCGAGAGCAGCTCGAAGTCCCACTGCTTGTTCTGGCCGACGCCGACCTTGATGGTCGCCTCGACCGTCTGGTACCCCTCCTTCGCCAGCCGGTAGAGGTAGCTGCGGGTGGCGTCGTTCAGGGTCACTCCGTAGCGCCCCTTGGCGTCGCTCTTCGTCTCGATCAGGAAGGTGGGCAGCTCCGGCTGGGTGACGGTGACAGCGACCCCGGCGAGCGGTGCACCCGTCTCGTCCTTGATCGTGCCGTGCAGGCGCGCCTGGGACTCGGCGAAGGCCGCGCCGGCCATCGCCGCGAGCAGGGCGGCGAGGGTGAGGCGAACGCGAAGTCGGGACATCTCGGAGCCTCCTCTGCGTGCAGGCCGGCGCGGCGGGCTCAGGCCGGAGTCTTCCGGCCCTCCGCCGCCAGCCGCGCCAGAATCGATTGCAATCCCTCTGCCACGGGCACCGCCTCCTTCGCCCGGTCGCGCCGGTGCGAGATCTCGACCTGACCGGCGGCGAGCGACTTGCCGCCCACCACCACCCGGAGCGGGATGCCGACGAGGTCGGCGTCCTTGAACTTCACGCCGGGGCGCTCGTCGCGGTCGTCGTAGAGCACCTCGATCCCGAGCGCTCCGAGCCGCGCGTGCAGCTCGTCGGCGACCCGCCGGGTCTCCTCGTCGGCGGCGTTGAGCGTCACCAGGAGCACCTCGAAGGGGGCGAGCGGGAGGGGCCAGACGATGCCGTCCGCGTCGTGGTTCTGCTCGATCGCGGCGGCCACCGTGCGCCCGATCCCGAGCCCGTAGCAGCCCATGATCATCGGCCGCTCGGCTCCCGTCTCGTCGGTGAAGTGGCAGCGCATCGCCTCGGAGTACTTGGTGCCGAGCTTGAAGATGTGGCCGACCTCGATGCCGCGGGAGAGCTGCAGCGGCGCGCCGCAGCGTGGGCACGGGTCGCCGGCGGCGACCAGCAGCAGGTCGGCGACCGGCGGCAGCGGGAGGTCGCGCCCCCAGTTCACGCCCACGAGATGGGTGTCCGCCTCGTTGGCGCCGCACACGAAGTTCCGGAGCTCCCGCACCGACTCGTCGGCGATCAGGCGCAGCTCGGCGGGCAGGCCGATCGGCCCGGCGAACCCGAGCGCCGCGCCGGTCAGGCGCTCGACCTTCTCCTCGCTGGCGAGCGCCAGGTGGTCGGCGGCGAGCGCGTTCTGGAGCTTCACCTCGTTGATCTCGCGGTCGCCGCGCACCAGCGCCGCCACGAACTCCTTCTCGGTCTCGTAGATCAGCGTCTTGACCACCCGCTCCGGCGGCACGCCGAGGAAGGCGGCGACGTCCGGCACGGAGCTCTTGCCGGGGGTGGGCACGGCGCGCCGCTCCTCGGGCGCCTCCTCGGCGGCGACGGCCGGTGCCAGGCGCGACTCCGCCTTCTCGACGTTGGCGCCGTAGCCGCACGGGCAGCTCACGACGGCGCTCTCGCCGGTCTGCGCCACGACCATGAACTCGTGCGAGGAGGAGCCCCCGATGGTGCCGGTGTCGGCCTCGACCATCGTGTACTCCAGCTTGCAGGCCGCGAAGATCGCGCAGTAGGCGCGCCGCATCGCCTCGTACGCCTCGTCGAGCTGCGCCTCGGTGGCGCCGAAGGAGTAGGCGTCCTTCATCAGGAACTCGCGCCCCCGCATGAGACCGAAGCGGGGCCGGATCTCGTCGCGGAACTTGGTCTGGATCTGGTAGAGGTTGAACGGGAGCTGGCGGTAGGAGCGGACATCGCGCCGCACGAGGTCGGTGACGACCTCCTCGTGGGTCGGACCGAAGCAGAACTCGCGGTCGTGGCGGTCCCGCATGCGCAGCAGCTCCTTGCCGTAGCGCTGCCAGCGCCCCGACTCCTGCCAGAGCTCGGCCGGCTGGATCGCCGGCATGGAGAGCTCCACCGCGCCGGCCGCGTCCATCTCCCGGCGCACGATCGCCGCCATCTTCGCCACGCTCCGCCAGCCGAGCGGCAGGTAGGTGTAGATCCCGGCGGCCAGCTTCTTGATCAGCCCCGCGCGGACCATCAGCTGATGGGAGATCACCTCCGCATCGCTGGGGACCTCGCGGGTCGTGTGCACGTAGAACTCGCTCCAGCGCGTCATTCGCTCCCCCGCTCCTGCACGCGCGCGGCCAGCTCGGAGGAGCTGCGCATGCACTCCATCATCCGCTCCTCGAGCCCGCCGCTTCTCGGCTCCAGGGAGCGCGCGCGGCGAAAGGCCCCGCGCGCCCGCTTCTCGTCGCCCACCGCCAGGAGTGCCATGCCGAGGTGGGTCAGGGTGGTCGACGACGGCCCGAGCGCGCTCGACCGCGAGAGGCAGTCGACCGCCTCGGCGTACTCCCGCCGCTTGTAGTGCACCCAGCCGAGGGCCGCGAGCGGGAACTGCCGCAGCTCCTCCGGCGCCAGGTCGAGCGCGCGCCGGGCGTAGTCGAGCGCGCGGTCGAGGTCCTCCTCCAGCTCGGCGAGGTTGTAGGCCAGCTCGTAGTAGGCGATCGTCTGCGCGAAGCTCGACGGGTTGCCGGCCAGCAGCTCGCGCCCCACGCGATTCCCCTCGCGGAGCCGGCCGGCGCCGCGCAGCGCCGCGATCAGCGCCGCCGCGGCGGTGGCCTTCAGCATGTCGCCCGAGGCGAGCGCCAGCGCGCGCCGCGCGGCCGTCTCGAGCTCCGGCAGCCGGCCGAGGGCGAGGCAGACCATGGCGTAGGAGATCAGCACCGTGGGGTGGTCGGGGGCCAGGCGCAACGCCGTGCCCGCCGCCCGCAGCGCCCCCCGGCCGTGGCCGCGCCCACGCCGGCGCTCGCCCGCGGCGCGCGCCTCGGCCGGGCGCCCCTCCACCGGCGGCAGCGGCGAGGTCGGCCGTCCGGAGAGGAAGGTCACCAGGTCCTGGTAGTGGAGCTTGCGCGGGTTGAGCCGCTGCGCGGCGCGGAAGGAGGCGAGCGCGCGCCGCCGCTGGCCGAGGTCGAGCGAGGCCAACCCGAGCAGGTAGTGCGCCTCCTCGAGATCCGGGTCGGCCGCGACCGCCCGCCGCAGGTGCACGATCGCCTCCGCCGCCCGGCCGCTCTCGTGGAGGCAGCGCCCGAGCAGGAAGCGCGCCTGCGGCATCTCGCGCAGCGCGAGCGCCTTCTCCAGCTGCCGCGCGGCGAGCCGCGGCCGCCCACGGGCGGCGAGCACCGAGCCCAGCGCGAAGCGGGCGAGGAACGACTCCCGATCCCGCCGCAGCGCCTCCCGCAGGCGCGCCTCGGCCGCCGGGAGGTCGCCGCGCTCGTGGAGCAGGACGCCGCTGTAGACCAGCGCCTCGAGCTGCCGGGGCTCCCGGGCGAGGATCGCCTCGCAGAGGCGCAGCGCGCGGCTCCCGTCGCCGCCGGCGAACGCCGCCTCGGCGAGGAAGAGGGCGAGCGGCAGGTTGCCGGGCTCGCGCCTGAGCGCCCGCTCGAACAGGGCGAGGGCGCCTTCGGCGTCGTGGACCGCGAGCGCCCTCTCCGCCTCGCCGAGCAGGCGCCGGGCCGCCGCCGAGTCACAGGCGGCGGCCACCCGCTCGCGCGCGCCGGCGAACCGCTCGCGGAGCTCCATTGCCGCGAGCTCGCGCTCCAGCCCGTCCCGCCAGGCGCCGCGGCAGGCCCCCTCGGGCACCACGCCGCGCTCCTCGAGCATCTCGAAGACCGTGCCCGCCCCCGCCTGTCCGAGCAGGATCGAACGATCGAGCTTGGCGACCGCCGCCGCCAGCCGGGCCACGCCCTCGGCGGTGCGCTGCAGCGCCTCCTCGAGCACCGAGACCCGCTCGAGCAGGTGCTCGTCGAGCGAGACGGGCGCGTCCTTCGCGAGCCACTCGCCCATCTCCTCGCTGGCGGCGGCCGAAGGCACCACCAGCGGCCGCTGGCAGCGGCGGCAGTGGCGGTGTTCGCCCGGATTGTCGGCGCCGCAGGCGAGACAGAGCATGGCCGGCCAGCGGCTCAGTAGGCGTAGAAGCCGCGGCCGCTCTTGCGACCGAGGCGACCCGCGTCGACCATCTTCACGAGCAGCGGACAGGGCCGGTACTTCGGGTCCCCGAAGCCGTCGAAGAGGACGCGCAGGATGTCGAGGCAGACGTCGAGCCCGATCAGGTCGGCGAGCGCGAGCGGCCCCATCGGATGGTTCATCCCCAGCTTCATCACCGCGTCGATCGCCTCGGCGGTGCCCACGCCCTCGTGCAGGCAGTAGACCGCCTCGTTGATCATCGGCATCAGCACGCGGTTGGAGACGAAGCCGGGCGAGTCGTGGACCTCGACCGGCGTCTTGCCCATCACGCGGCTCGCCGCTTCGACGCGCCGGAACGTCTCGTCGGAGGTCGCCAGGCCGCGGATCACCTCGACCAGGGGCATGAGCGGCACCGGGTTCATGAAGTGCATGCCGATCACCTGCTCCGGGCGCCGCGTGGCGGCGGCGAGGCGGGTGATCGAGATCGAGCTGGTGTTCGAGGCGAGGAGCGTCGCCGGGGGACAGACCTCGTCGAGCCGGCGGAAGACCTCGGTCTTCACCTCGAGCCGCTCGACCACCGCCTCCACCACGAGATCCGCCGCGGCGAGCGCCGCGAGGTCGCTGCCGCCGGCGATCCGGCCGCGCGCAGCGCTCGCCTCCTCCGCCGTCAGGCGGCCTTTCGCGGCCAGCTTCTCGAGGCTCCTGCCGACCGCGGAGAGACCCCTCGCGACCGCCTCCCCGGAGACGTCGACGAGACGCACCGCGAGGCCCGCCTGGGCCGCGACCTGCGCGATGCCGTGCCCCATCGTGCCGGCGCCGACGACGCCGACGACCGCGATCTCGCTCATGGCTCCCTCCCGCGGCGAGCCTATGGGCAAGCGCGCGAGACGGTCAAGAACGGTTCGGGGGCGCGGAGAAGAGCTCGGCGGGATCGTCGGCGAACCAGGGCTCGCGGCGGCCGAACTTCGAGCCGATGCTCGCGCCCACCGCCACGAAGCTCGCCAGCGTCCAGAGCCAGGTGCCGAGATACGGCACCAGCTTGAGCGACGTGAGGAGCAGGAAGCCCGCGAGCGCCGCGTGGAGCGCGAGCAGGCGCCGCCCGGAGAGGCGCCCGGCGATCCACGCCCCCACCGCGTGGAAGACCGCGACCATTCCCCAGAGCTTCAGGAGCAGCGCGAGGACGGCGACGAGGGCGAGCAGCGGAGCGGCGAGAGCGAGCGCCGCCGCCGACAGCAGGAGGCCGGTGAGGACGAGCACGAGGACGCCGACCACGCCGGTCGCGAAGCAGCGCAGCGGCTCCCGCCGTACCTCTTCGGAGGTCGCCAGCACCGCCCGGCCGGCGGTGGCGAAGAGGAGGAGCAGCAGCACCAGCCAGGCCGCGGCGAGCGCGAGCTTCGCCGCCAGGACCACCGGCGACGTGGCGGGCAGCCCGAGCGCGGGCCCCTCGAGGAGGGTCAGCCAGGCGCGCGTCACCGAGGCGTAGGCGACGGTCCGCCCGCCCACGATCGCGCCGGGCTCGGTCTCGAGGCCACCTCCCACCACGTGGAGGTCGCCGCCGATCCGCGCCGACCCGGTGAGGCGCACGTCGCCCCCCAGCACGACCACCCCGCCGCGGATCTCGCCACTCACGAGGAGCGAGCCGTCGAGCACGGTGACGTCGGCGAGGGCCTGACCGTGGATCTCGAGGTCGCGCCCCACCGCCACGAGGCGGTCCCGGGCGAGGCTCCCGGCGGCCAGCCGCAGCGCCTCGCCGGCCGCCGGCTCCGCCGCGGCGGGCCCCGGGCCGAGCAGCAGCAGGAGCGCGAGGCTGAGACAACCCGGCGCGAGGCGGGCCCGGAACGGGATCAGGACGCTGCCCTCCGGGAGATGTCCCGGGACGCGCTGGCGCCCCGCGCGGCCGCCGGGCGCCGAACCAGCCGGAAGAGCCCCCAGTTGAGGGCCAGGAAGAGCACCCCGACCGCGACGAGGCGGGACGGCGAGGTCGAGAGCAGCTCGCCCAGGGCCTCTCCCAGGCCGCGCCAGGAGGCCGCCGCCAGCCCCGAGCCGGCCAGCAGCGAGGAGACCAGCAGATCGGCGAGCGCCAGCGCCGCGCCCGGCAGCGGAGCTCCCGCTCCCAGGCGGGCGGCGGAGACCCCGAAGAGGGCCGCGGCCGCTCCGCCCACCGCCGCGAGCGCGAGCAGGGGGAGCAGCCAGGCGCGGGGGTGCTGCGCCTCCCAGCCGGCCGCGGGAAGGGCCTGGAGGACGGCGGCGCGGAAGCCCGGCCGCACCTCGAGGCGATCGCCGGCGAGGCGGGAGAGCAGCGCGCTCCCCTCCTCGCGGACACGGCGGCAGCCGGCGCATCCTTCCAGGTGAGCCGCGAGCTCCTGCGCCTCGGGCGCCGGGAGCTCCCCCTCGAGGTCGAGGTCGGTCCATTCGCGATAGGTCGAGCAGTCCATTCCTTCCCCCTCTAGACCGCCATCCGGCGGGGATCCTCGCCGCCGAGCAGGGCCTTGAGCATCTGGCGCGCCCGGAAGAGCTTGTTCTTCACCGTGCCGAGCGGCATCCGCTTCGCCTCGGCGATCTCGTCGTAGGAGAGCTCGCCGTAGTGGCGCAGCAGGATCAGCTCCCGGTACTCCCACGGCAGGCGCGTGATCGCCTCCTGCACCTGGCCCGCCGTCTCGCGGCCGAGCAGCGCCACCTCGGCTCCCGGGTCGTCGGCCCGGAGCTCCCGCTCCGGCCGGTCGTGCTCGCCGCCCTCGTCCTGCCGGCCGAGCGGCACCATCCGGTGCCGGCGGCGGCGCACCACGTCGATCGCCGCGTTCTGCGCCACCCGGAAGATCCAGGTCGAGAAGCGGAAGCGCGGATCGAAGCGGTCGAGCGCCTGGTAGACCTTCACGAACACCTCCTGCGCCAGATCGTGCGCCTCGTCGCTGTTGCGCACGATCCGGTAGAGGTAGTTGACCAGCCGCGACTGATACCGCTCGACGAGCTCACCGTACGACTCCTGTCGTCCGGCCAGGGTCTCCCGCACCAGCTCTTCGTCGGGGGTCACCGGGGGCTCCGGACGCATGTCTAGGTACGGACGGGACGGCCGGGGGTTGCAGCCACCGGGGGGGCCACGGCGTGCGCCGGGGGGCGCCCGTGGGCGAGGACGGCGAGGAGGGCTTCGACCGAGAGCTCGGCCATGCGGAAGCGGGTCTCGGCGGTGGCCGAGCCGAGGTGCGGGGCGAGCACGACGTTCGGGAGCTCCCGGAGGCCGGGGTGCACCTCCGGCTCGCGCTCGAAGACGTCGAGCGCCGCGCCGCCGAGGTGCCCGCTCCCGAGCGCCTCGACGAGCGCCGCCTCGTCCACCAGCGGCCCGCGAGCGGTGTTCACGAGGAACGCCCCGCGCCGCATGCGCCGGAGGCGGGCGGCGCCGAGGAGGCCCCGCGTCTCGGCGGTCAGCGGCAGGTGGAGAGAGACCGCGCCGGCCTCCTCCAGCAGCTCGTCGAGGGGGCGCCAGGCGGCGCCGAGCTCCGCCTCCCCCACCGCCGGGAGCCGGCGGCGCGAGGTGTAGAGGGCGGGCATGCCGAAGGCACGGGCGCGCCGGAGCACCGCCTGGCCGATCGCCCCGGCTCCCACCACCCCGAGCGCGAGGCTCCGGAGCGAGCGGCCGAGCAGCAGGTCGAGCGCCCAGCCCCGGAACTCCCCCCGCCGGACGAAACCGTCCCCCTCCACCACGCGGCGCAGGAGCGCGAGCAGGAGCGCCCAGGTGAAGTCGGCAGTGTCGTCGGTGAGCACGCCGGGGGTGTTGGCGACCGTCACCCCGTGCCGGTGCGCCGCCTCGAGGTCGACGTTGTCGACCCCGGCAGCGCAGTTGGCGACCACCACGAGCCGCCGGGCGCCGGCGAAGAGCCGCTCGCCCACCGGGTGGACGAGCAGCGAGAGCAGCCCGTCGGCGTCCGCCGCCGCCGCCGCGGCCTCCTCCGGCCGCCCCGGGCCCACCTCGCGGGTCACCACCTCCAGGCCCGCCGCGGCGAGACGCGCCGCGAGCGGCGACGGCACCGGCGCCAGCAGGACCACCCGGCGCGGAGAGGGGACCGCGGAGCCCCCGGGGCTCACGGCTCCAGATCGGTGCGGGCGGTCACCAGGCCGCTCCGCTCCCCGGTCAGCAGCGCGAGGAGGTCGATCTCGATCCCGTGGGGCGAGACCTCGACGATCCGGCCCACCTCGCGGCCGTCGCGCTCGACGTAGAAGGTGGGGACGAAGCGCGGGTGGCGCCCCGCCACCCAGGCGGCCGGCTCGGCCTTGGCCCGGTCGACCCCCGCGTAGACGATCTCGAACCGCGGCTCGCCGCCGGCGAGATCGAAGGCGTTCCAGAGGCGGGCGAGCTCGCGGCGGCTGTCGCTGCACCAGCTGCCGAAGAGCACCACCACCCGCGGCCCGGGCGGCAGCGCGAGGAGCGCCGCGGCCGCCTCGGGGTCGGGTCGCGAGTCGCCGAGCGACGCCGCCCACTCTGGCAGCGCCGCCTCGATCTCGGCCCGGGTGAAGAGGCCGACGAGAGGAGCCGGGCGGGGGGTCTCCGCGCCTTGCACGGCCTCCGGCGCCGCGGCGACGGGGAGGGCCGGACGAGCGGCGCAGCCTGCGGACAGGAAGGCCAGGGCGGCCAGGGCGAGCGCCGCGAGCCGGCGGCGCGGGCGGCGGAGGGGACGAACCGGGGGGCGCATGGCGGGATCCTACTGCAGGCTCCCGGCGCCGGCCCCGATCTCGCGGGCCCGGAGGATCCTCTCCCCCTGCACGATCCGGTCGAGGATCTCGTCGCCCTCGACCACCCGGCCGAAGGCGGTGTAGCCGCCGTCGAGGTGCGGCTGCGGCGAGAGGGTGACGAAGAACTGGCTGCCGCCGGTGTCGGCCCCGGCGAGCGCCATGCCGACCGTGCCGCGCCCGTAGCGGAGCCGGTTGATCTCGTCGCGGAGCGTGTAGCCCGGGCCGCCCCAGCCGTCGCCGCGCGGGTCGCCCCCCTGCACCACGAAGTCGGGCACCACGCGGTGGAGGGTGAGGCCGTCGAAGAATCCGGCGTTGGCGAGCTGGAGGAAGGAGAGGCAGGTGAGCGGCGCCCGCGGGCAGTCGAGCTCGAGCTCCAGCCGTCCCTGCCCGATCTCGAGCGCCACCCGGCGCGGAGCCCGCGTCTGGACGAGGATCTGACGGTAGACGGCGGGGGAACGGCCGGTCGCGACCGGGCGTGGCGCCGGGGCCTCGGCGCCGAGCGCCACGAGGCCTGCGGCGGCCTCGCGGCGCACCAGGTGGCGCGGATCGGCGGCGGCCCGCTCGAGGGCCAGGATCGCCCCGCCCCGCTCGCGCGGCTCGGAGCGGCCACGCGCCGCGAGGGCCCGCACCGCGGAGCGGGCGGCGTCCTCGATCACGTCGCCGGCCGAAC